>CAUFVC010000039.1:0-11056 GCA_959029275.1 uncultured Eubacteriales bacterium
GCCGCAGGAGTTTTCAAACACCTTTGTAGACCACTTTCTTATCCATTTTTATCAATATTCGAAAAAATTTTACCAGGAGCCCCCGGAAGTCTTTTTTTCAAAGTATCTTTCGTTCCACTTCCCAAGAGATTGCGGCGGCCTTCTGCCGCAGCAGACGCTGGATTGCATCCGCGCGCTGGAAGAACGGCACAGCCAGTGTGAAAGTAAGCTGGATCGCAGGACGATCAGAGCCTGCCGGGTAGCCTGCGAGGAGGCAAAAAAGGTGCTTCCGCGCTTGCTGGATTTAAAAAGGCGGCTTCGCATTCTAACCGGAGAGGCGGTGGTGCAGTACGATCCGCTCATCATCGATATAAATAAATACCGGCATAAACGGCAGCCTGCGCGAAGGAAAGATGACTATGCGGAGCGGTCCTATATTGAGACTGGGTATTTCCAGGTATTGGCCGTTTTATCAAACCAAATGGTTATGTTGACCAAGATAGGGGAAGAAGAGAAGAAAATCAAGGTGGTCCTGGAGAGAGAGCAGCTGCGCCACATGCGCACAGGGGATATTCTCCAGCTAAAAGTGGTGCGCCGCCTTTTTTACACCACGTGGGACATGGAGGAGGTCCGGGGATGCTACAGCCCTAATGGCAGAAGCTTTTTACCGGTATAATCCTAGGGGATCAGGCATAAATATAGACTATCTGCCAATATAAGCAAGCGGCAAAATTCGGCTGACGTCTGGGGGGAATTGCGATGGAACCTATGTTTATGCCGCCCCATTCTGTGCCTGTAACCCAAGACGAGGGACAAGTGGTCGCGGACTGGTTGCAGGATCTGATGCAAGAAACGGATCAATATTGCGGTTTATACGAAATGTACGTCTATGGCGGCGTCTACAAGAAAAATCCTTTGCAGCAGAGGATGATGGAAAAGAATTGGATGGATAAAATCTATCAAGCGAAATTGCTGCGTTATCTGGAAAAAGCTGTATCAAACGCCGAGACTGGAGAAAAATTGGGCATCAATATACAAAAAAGTAACAAATTCATTACATTTTCTTGTGAAAAGGAAGTTGTCGAGCTGGAGATTTTGTTGTATAATGAAATAGAAAATTTAAGCATCATGAAGGCCGTATGTTGCTGTATGGCCGGGGAGGCCCGCTCTATAGCATTGGATCTGATCAGCTCACAGCAGCAGATTATCGCCAGGACGACGGCCTTTTTGCTTCCGAAATAAGCTGACCGCCGGTAACGGGAAAGGAAGGGTATCATGAGGGATTGTATTTTTTGTAAAATCGCGGCTGGGGAGATCGGGTCTCAGACGATCTATGAGGACGCGGCGTTTCGCGCGATTTTAGATATTGGACCTGCGAGCAGGGGACATGTGCTGGTTCTGCCGAAGGAACACGCGGAGGATTTCTTTGCGCTCCCGGAGGAGACAGCGGCGGCTGCCATGAAGCTGGCCTCCAAGCTGGCGAAGGCCATGCGGAGCGCGCTTCATTTCGACGGATTGAATGTCCTACAAAATAATGGGGAAGCGGCAGGGCAGACGGTGAAGCACTATCATCTCCACCTCATTCCACGCTATGAAGGCGATGCGGTATCGGTGACATGGCCGCAGGGAAGTCCCTCCGCCGAGGAGCTGAAGCAGACGGCAAGCTTGATCAAAGGGGCGCTTGAAGAATGAAGAGGTGCGTTCTGCTAACCGGCGGAGGCACAGCCGGCCACGTCACGCCGAATATGGCGCTGATACCACATTTGCAGGACGCCGGACTGGACATCGTCTATGTGGGCAGTTATGATGGGATTGAAAAGAAATTGATCGAGGAGATGGGGATCCCCTACTACCCGATCCAGTCGGGCAAGATGCGGCGCTATTTCGATATTAAGAATTTTACCGATCCGTTCCGGGTGATTCAGGGATGGGGCCAGGCGCTGAAACTGATTAAAAAGCTGAAACCCACCGTCATATTTTCGAAAGGTGGGTTTGTCAGCGTTCCGGTGGTCATGGCCGGAAAGATGGCTGGCGTGCCCTGCGTGATCCATGAATCGGATATGACCCCTGGTCTGGCCAATAAGCTAGCGGTTCCCTTTGCAAGAAAAGTTTGCACCAATTTTGAGGAGACGCTTCAATATCTGCCTGAGAAAAAGGCGGTTTATACGGGGACGCCTATACGGGAAAGTCTCCTGAAGGGGAGTCGATTCGAGGGATTCCGGATAACCGGTTTTCCCGAGGATAAGCCGGTCATCCTGATCATGGGCGGCAGCATGGGGGCAGGGGCGGTGAACGAGATCGTCTGGCAGGCGGCGCCAGAACTGGTGAGGGAATACAGCGTGATTCATCTCTGCGGCAAGGGAAAGCGCAATGAAAGTCTTGCCGACCTTGGGGGATATTTGCAGATGGAATACGCGGATACGGAACTGCCACACCTGTACGCCATCGCGGATGTAATGGTCAGCCGAGCGGGGGCCAACGCGCTGGCCGAGATCTTGGCCCTGCGCGTGCCCAATATTTTGGTCCCGCTGCCTTTATCGGCAAGCCGCGGGGATCAGATTCTAAATGCCAGATCCTTTGAGAAAAAAGGGTACAGCTACGTGCTTGAGCAAGAGGGGATGACAGCCCCGCGATTGCGGGAGGCCATCGACTCCGTGTATCAGAACCGAGGGGCATATAAGAGCGCCATGAGCGCGACCCATGTCAAATCGGGGATCGAGGAAGTGATGAAAATCATACTTCACTATGCGGGGACGGAATCGTAAAAAATACGGAAGGAAAAGGAAGGTACGGAATGGATCTAAAGAACAAATTTCTTGCGCTGTACGGCGGTGAGGCGGGCGACATTCACGAATATTTTGCTCCCGGGCGCGTCAATCTCATTGGAGAGCACATCGATTACAATGGTGGAAAGGTATTTCCCTGTGCGCTGGAAATGGGGACTTGGGCTGGCGGTGAGCCTTCGGGAGGACGAGCAGGTTATCTTGGCGTCGCTGAATTTACCTCTTCAAGTACACGTATCTCTGTCGGATATGGGCTATCGGGAGGAGGACGGGTGGGCCAACTATGTCAAGGGCGTGATCCAAGAATTTCAAGGCCGAGGCTTCCGTCTTAAGGGGATGAACATCCTAGTCTATGGGACGATTCCCAATGGCTCAGGATTGTCATCCTCAGCCTCCTTGGAAGTTTTAACGGCAGTGGCCTTGAACGATCTCTTCCAGTGCGGTCTCAGCATGGTGGAAATGGTTCAGATGTGCCAGCGCGCGGAAAATACATATGTCGGCGTGAATTGTGGAATTATGGATCAATTTGCCGTTGGGATGGGCCGAGAAGCCCAGGCGATTTTGCTGGACTGCAATACATTAGACTACCAGTATGCGCCGCTGAAGTTAGGGGATGCAAAGCTTGTCATCGGAAATACAAAAAAACGCCGCGGGTTAGCGGACTCGAAATACAATGAGCGCCGGAGGGAATGTGAGACAGCGCTGCAACAGTTGCAGGGGGAGCTGGCCATTTCATCCCTGTGCGAACTCACGCCGGCGGAGTTTGAGGCGCATCAAGGGCTGATCCAGGACGAGACGTGCCGCAGGCGGGCGCGCCACGCGGTCTATGAAAACCAGCGGGTGCTGGAGGCGGTCCAGGCGCTGGAGGCTGGCGATATCCGGCGATTTGGACAGCTGATGAATGAATCCCATGATTCGCTACGGGACCTGTATGAGGTCACAGGTCCGGAGTTGGACACTATGGTGGAGGAAGCCCGCGCCGTCCAAGGGACCCTGGGAGCCCGCATGACGGGGGCTGGTTTCGGCGGCTGTGCAGTGAGCATCGTTCGATCCGACGCGGTGGAAGCCTTCATTGAACAGGTGGGCCAGAGGTACGAACAGCGGACGGGATTAAAGCCGGAATTCTATGTGGCCCAGGTTGGAAAGGGCGCGGGGCCTGTCTATCCGCCTGCCGCCTATCAGGTTGAAGAGCTGCTCGCCTACGCCATAGAGCGGGACCTGATTCAGAGAGGCGACGTGGTGTACTGCCGCAATGCGCTGCTGGACCTGCTGCAATTGGAGGAGCCGTGGAATCAAGGGAATGGGATTCTTCCCTGCCAGGAAGCGGTGGAGTCCATGGCCGGCAAAGTGAAAGGCGGATCGCCCGAGCCCATATTGCGGGGACTTTTGCAATACGCCTATGACATCGGTCTTTTCCCGGAGAATACCACAACGTACCGGGATCTGTGGGATGCGCGGATTATGGGAATTTTCACGGCCAGGCCGTCGGACACGGAGAAAGAATTCCGCCTGCGGTATGGGCAGAGTCCGGCCGCTGCCACCGACTATTTTTATCACCAGGCCCAGGACAGCCATTATATCATGACGGAGCGGGTGGCGAAGAACCTGTATTGGGAAGCGCCCACCCCCTACGGCGATCTGGAGATTACGGTCAATCTCTCCAAGCCGGAGAAGGATCCCCGGGAGATCGCCAAGCTGAAGTTTTTGCCGTCGGCCTCCTATCCCAAATGTATGCTCTGCCCGGAAAATGTAGGGTATGCGGGAAGGCTGAACCATCCGGCGCGCCAGAACTTACGGCAGATTTCGCAGACATTGGACGGGGAAAACTGGTATTTCCAGTATTCGCCCTATGTGTACTATCAGGAGCATTGTATTGTCCTCAAGGAGGAGCATGTCCCGATGAAAATATCGGAGGCAACCTTCCGCAGGCTGTTTGATTTTATCGAGTGGCTTCCCCATTACTTTTTAGGGTCCAACGCCGGTCTTCCGGTGGTGGGGGGCTCCATTCTCAACCATGAACATTATCAGGGCGGACACCACGTATTTCCCATGGAGAAGGCGGCTGTGTACTGGTCCTACGCCCATCCCGACTTTGACGGTTTGACCATCAGCGTGATTCACTGGCAGATGTCTGCGATCCGGATATCCGGCGCATCCCGGCAGAGGGTGATTGCGCTGGCGGCCCATATTCTGCACAGCTGGGAAGACTATGAGGATACGAGCGTTGGCGTCTACGCCTATACGGAGAAGGATGGCGTGAGGACTCCCCACAACGCCATCACGCCCATCGCGCGCTTCAACGCAAGAGGGGAGTATGAGTTGGATCTGGTATTGCGGAATAATCGCACCAGCGAGGAATTCCCCGACGGGATTTTCCACCCGCATCCCCATCTGCACCACATTAAGAAGGAAAACATCGGATTGATCGAGGTTATGGGGCTGGCGGTGCTGCCCGGACGGCTGGATAAAGAGCTATCGTTGATTTCCCAGATTCTCACGGGGGCAAAGGCGTGGGAGGATTTCTCCCAAGGGGATCGGGAGGCGCTGGAAAAGCATGCGCCTTGGATTACCGATATGCAGTCGCGGTATGGACAAGTTTCTACGGCGCAGGAGGCTGACGCGATCTTGAAAAAGGAAGTGGGAGAGATTTTTTCCCAGGTGTTGGAGTGCTCCGGCGTATTCAAAAATACGGAGGAAGGCTACGAGGCGTTTGCGCGCTTCATGGCGTCCTTGGGATGCGTTCGGCGGCCATAACTTGCGCTGTAAGATTCAGGCGTCAAAAACGAGCTGCGCCCGAATCGATGTAAAATCGTTGTAAAAAAGAGGGCGGATATACAAATTAGGAAGAGAGGGTCATGATGAAAACGATTAGGAAAACAGGAATTTGCTTCATTTTAGTTTTGACCGTGGCATGTCTGTCGCTGGTGGGGTGTGGCAAGAGCTATGACTACCAGTTCTCCATGCCGAATAAAGGTGACACCATCGCGGTCTTTAAGACCTCCATGGGCGATTTCACCGTGCGTTTTTTTGAAAAGGAAGCGCCCAAGGCTGTGGAGAATTTTGTGGAACACGCGAAAGCGGGGTATTATGACGGCGTAACCTTTCACCGGGTCATCGAAGATTTTATGATCCAGGGCGGCGACCCTGAGGGAACGGGGAAAGGTGGGGAGAGCATCTACGGCGAAGAGTTTGAGGACGAGATCGTATCCTACCTGTCACCGTACCGCGGAGCGCTGTGTATGGCCAATCGGGGGGCTGACAACACCAACACCAGCCAGTTCTTCATTGTAACCTGCACCGATACGGATGTGTCCAGGGCAGAGCGCTTGAATAAGAGCGACAGCACGCCAAAGGAAAATAAGGTGGCGCAGGAAAAGCTGGACCTGTATGCGGAAAAGGGCGGCGCCATTTGGCTGGACAATGAGGTGAGCACGCTGTACAATCTATCCACAGGCGACCGCGCCAATAAGCACACGGTTTTTGGACAGGTTATCGATGGGATGGATGTGGTTGACGCTATCTCCCAGGTGCCTGTGTATTCGGAGGAAGAGTACATCGACGCGCAGATCGATGACAAAAATCAGACAGAAGTCATGGAGAACAAGCCCAAAGAGGATGTGATTATCAACACCATTGAGATCACGGAGTACTCGCCAAGTTAAATCTATAGAATAGGGAAGGGATCGCGGCGGATTTATGTGTTTCCCTTCTGAGTAGACTCCAGCTGTGCTAACACGGCTGGAGATATTTTTATATAGGTTTCCTCTTTTGGCATTGAGTTTACCACTCTCACTTCCACTCATCGCATTTGCGGAATGTGCGCAAAGCGGCCAATCTACAAACCGTACAGGATAAACAAATTTTTAACATGTTGTCTCTTTACATCTGTGCGAAAAAATGATAGAATAGGGAATAGGTTAAGGGGAGACTGCCTTTCGCACAGACCCTTGGCAAGTCCCTTCCGAATACTACTGTAATCGGCAGCCTCTTTTGGCTGCCGAACATTACGAAAGGAAGTACAATCATGGCAAGAAAAATGAAAACCATGGATGGCAATAATGCCGCAGCGCACGTTTCCTATGCATTTACTGAAGTGGCGGCCATCTATCCGATCACCCCTTCCTCCACCATGGCTGAGGTAGCCGATAAGTGGGCGGCTGAAGGTAGAAAGAATATCTTTGGAGAGCCGGTCAAGATTGTGGAAATGCAATCTGAGGGCGGCGCCGCAGGCGCTGTGCATGGTTCCCTGTCCGCAGGCGCTCTGACCACAACGTTTACCGCATCCCAGGGATTGCTCTTGATGATCCCGAATATGTATAAGATCGCTGGAGAACTGCTTCCGGGCGTTATCGACGTATCCGCCCGCGCGCTGGCCAGCCACGCTCTGTCGATTTTCGGAGATCACTCCGATATTTACGCCTGCCGCCAGACCGGCTTCGCGTTCCTTTCCTCCGGCAGTGTTCAGGAGGTTATGGATCTGGGCGCCGTCGCACATTTGGCCGCGATCAAAGGGCGCGTACCCTTCGTTCACTTCTTTGACGGGTTCCGCACCTCCCATGAGATCCAGAAGATTGAGATGTGGGACTATGACGACCTGAAAGATATGCTGGACATGGATGCTGTCAAGGCATTCCGGGAGAGAGCCCTCAATCCCAATCACCCTGTGCTGCGCGGCTCCGCTCAAAACCCTGACATCTTCTTCCAGGCGAGAGAAGCGTCCAACCCCTACTATGAAGCGGTTCCCGCCATTGTGGAGGAGTACATGGACAAGGTCAACGCGAAGATCGGCACCAACTACAAGCTCTTCAACTACTACGGAGCTGAGGACGCCACGGAAGTCATCATCGCAATGGGTTCTGTCTGCGACACCATCGAGGAGACTGTGGATTACATGAACGCTCACGGATCCAAGGTCGGCCTAGTGAAGGTTCGCCTGTACAGACCGTTCAGCGCAAAGCATCTGATCGAT
Source organism: uncultured Eubacteriales bacterium (assembly GCA_959029275.1). Lineage (GTDB taxonomy): Bacteria > Bacillota > Clostridia > Lachnospirales > Bianqueaceae > Bianquea. Next base: position 7,732 of record CAUFVC010000039.1, read on the forward strand.
GCGATTCCGGACACCGTGAAGAGAATCAGCGTGCTTGACAGAACAAAAGAGCCGGGCGCCATGGGCGAGCCCCTGTATCTGGATGTGGTGGCCGCGCTGAAGGGCTCCAAGTTCGATCAGATTCCCGTCTTCACCGGCCGCTATGGACTGGGTTCCAAGGACACCACGCCTGGTCAGATTAAGGCTGTGTATGAGAATAGCGATAAGCAGCAGTTTACCATCGGCATCAAGGATGACGTCACCAATCTGTCCCTTGAGGTAAAGGAAGAGATCAACACGGTGCCGGAGGGGACAACGAGCTGTAAATTCTGGGGATTAGGCGCAGACGGAACGGTGGGAGCAAACAAGAACTCCATCAAGATCATCGGAGATCACACCGATATGTACGCCCAGGCCTACTTCGATTATGATTCTAAGAAGTCCGGCGGTATCACCATGTCCCATCTCCGCTTTGGTCACAAGCCGATCAAATCCACATATCTGATTTCCACGCCAGATTTTGTTGCCTGCCACAATCCCTCCTATGTCAATAAATACGATATGGTTCAGGAGCTGCGCAAGGGCGGTACATTCCTGTTGAACTGCGGTTGGGACCAGGAGGAGATCGAGAAGCACTTGCCGAACCGAGTCAAGAAATATATTGCCGACAATGATATCAGCTTCTACACCATCGACGGTGTGGCAATCGCCAAGGAGCTAGGACTGGGCGGCCGTGTCAACACGATTTTGCAGGCAGCCTTCTTCAAGCTTGCCAACATCATTCCGGAAGCGGATGCAATCAAATACATGAAAGACGCCGCCACCGCTTCGTATGGCAAGAAGGGTGAGAACATCGTCAAGATGAACCACGACGCCATCGACAGAGGTATGAAGGATGTGAAGAAGTTCGAGGTTCCCGCATCCTGGAAGAGCGCAGGCGAGGATAAGCCGGAGACGGCCGCCACTGGCGAACGCAAAGACCTGGTGGATTTCGTCAACGATATCCTGAGACCGGTCAGCGCGCAGAAGGGCGCGAAGCTTCCCGTTTCCACCTTCGTAGGCCGCGAGGACGGCACGATGCCCCAGGGCTCAGCCGCCTATGAAAAGCGAGGGATCGCGGTGGATGTTCCCACCTGGAATCCCGACAATTGTATCCAGTGTAATTTCTGTTCCTATGTATGTCCCCATGCGGTTATCCGCCCTGCCGTTATGACGGAGGAAGAGGCGGCCAAGGCCCCTGCGGGAACGAAACTTTTGAATATGACCGGTATGCCGGGCTATAAGTTTGCCATCACGGTGTCCGTCATGGATTGTACCGGATGTGGCTCCTGCGCCAACGTATGTCCCGGCAAGAAGGGCGAGAAGGCGTTGACCATGCAGCCTCTGGAGAGCCAGCAGGCGCAGCAGGAGGTCTTCGACTACGGCATTGATTTGCCGGTCAAGCCGGAGGTTCTGGAGAAGTTCAAAGAGACCACGGTCAAGGGAAGCCAGTTCAAGCAGCCGCTGCTTGAATTCTCAGGAGCGTGCGCGGGCTGTGGCGAGACGCCGTATGCGAAGTTGGTCACCCAGCTCTTTGGCGATCGCATGTATATTGCCAACGCCACCGGATGCTCTTCCATCTGGGGCGGTTCGGCTCCCTCAACCCCTTACACCGTCAATAAAGAAGGGCATGGCCCTGCCTGGGCGAACTCCCTGTTTGAAGACAACGCGGAATACGGATACGGTATGTATCTAGCGCAGGCCACCATCCGAAACCGTGCTATCAGCATGGTCTGTGATACGGTCAAGAACACCGCCAATGAGGAAGTGAAGGCGGCCGGTGAGGAATTCTTGGCCACGGTCGACGATGGAAAGGCCAACAAAGCGGCGACCAATAAGCTCGTTGCGGCGCTGGAAGCCTGCGGCTGCGATTCCGCCAAGGAGATTTTGGCCTACAAGGATTATCTCTGCAAGAAGTCCATGTGGGTATTCGGCGGAGACGGATGGGCCTATGACATCGGGTTCGGCGGTTTGGATCACGTCCTTGCGTCGGGCGAGGATGTCAACATTCTAGTCTTCGATACGGAGGTTTACTCCAATACCGGCGGACAGTCCTCCAAGTCCACGCCGACCGGCGCTATTGCGCAGTTTGCTGCGGCCGGTAAGGAAGTCAAGAAAAAGGATCTTGCGGGAATTGCCATGAGCTATGGCTACGTATACGTTGCCCAGGTTTCCATGGGCGCAGACTATAACCAGTGCATCAAAGCCATCACAGAGGCCGAGAGCTATCATGGACCGTCCATCGTCATCGCGTATGCTCCGTGTATCAATCACGGCATCAAGGTGGGCATGAGCAAGGCGCAGACGGAGGAGAAGAAGGCTGTGGAGGCCGGTTACTGGAATCTATTCCGCTTCGATCCCCGTCTGGCACTGGATGGTAAGAATCCGTTCTCGCTGGACAGCAAAGCGCCGACCAGCAGCTATCAGGATTTCCTTCGCGGTGAGGTTCGCTACGCTTCCCTTGAAAAGGCGAATCCGGAGCGCGCGAAAGATCTGTTTGCGAAATCGGAGAAGTATGCGGCGGAGCGCTATGAGCATCTGAAGAAACTGCAGAGCATGTACGCTCCTGATGCAGAATAATACAAAAGAAGCGAGCGGAGGAGAAGAACGGGTCGTATGATTCGTTCTTTTCTCTGTCTCGCGGTAGAATAGGAAGGGGATTGTATGCAAGCTTTTTTTGAATCGATGCCGGGCATTGTGCTGACGGTTCTCATTGCCTTTGTAGCGCTTCTTGTGGGAGTTGGCTACTTTCATGCCAAGGAGAAGAAGCGGAACAGTGTCAAGGTTTTAGTCTTTTCCGCCGTGGCTATCGCGCTGGGAACGGCGCTGAGCATGGTCAGTATCGTAAAGATGCCCCAGGGGGGATCGCTGACGTTGTTTAGCATGTTCGTTGTGTCCATGATCGGGTATTTCTTCGGCCCGGTGCAGGGGATTCTGTGTGGTATCGCCTACGGTATGCTTCAGCTGGCCATCGGCCCGTATGTCGTGCATCCGGCTCAGCTGTTGCTGGATTATCCCATCGCCTTTGGCATGTTGGGACTCTCTGGATTTTTCCACAAGAGAAGCGATGGGCTGATTCCCGGGTATATTGTCGGAGTCTTTGGCCGGCTCGTCTGTTCTGTCTTGTCCGGCGTTATATTCTTTGCAGAGTATGCGGAGGGGTCATCCCCCCTCGCGTATTCCGTGGCGTACAATTTGGCCTATATGGGCGGGGCGGCGATGCGCACCTGTGTGCTGCCGATCCTGCCGCCTGTCCGAAATGCCATCGTGTACGTCCGCCGTCTTGTTTTGCAAGAAGCATGACGTT
>CAUFVC010000040.1:0-11008 GCA_959029275.1 uncultured Eubacteriales bacterium
ATGGATACGAAACACGTGATGAGAAATTGGATCATCCGCGTGGTCAAAAAATATATTGAGTACGAGCGAAAGATGCGTCCGGTCTACAGGAGGGCCGGAAATACGGTTATATCCATCTGCCAAGCGGCGGCTGTGGAAGAGGATTCCGGCTTGCAGCCTTTGTTTGAGCAGTATTTGGATTCGGTGCTAAAGGATGTCATTGGAGGGATGAAAGAGCAGCACCAGATCATATTGCAGAAGCATTATATGGAAGATCTGCCGTTAGAGAGGATCGCGGACGAATTTGGGACAAGTATAGTGGAGGTTAAAAAACAGGACCGGCTGGCGAAGCTAATTTTTCAAGAAAGACTATTTACATATATTTGGTAATTTCTAACTTATTAATTTAAAATAAAAACTCCTTGACCGGCGGACGAATAACGGGTGGGGAGTGACGGCGATCTTGCGCGAAATATACAGGTGTGATATAATAGCGGCCGTGGAGAGAGAATCTCCATACAAATAGCCGTGTGAAAATAGGTGATGGAGCTTATTTTTCATGCGATCTTCGGAGGTCCTAACTTGAGTGAGAAACAGACAGCCGCGGCCCTATTCAAAAAACAATTTTTGGCAAGGCGTAAAGGGCCCGCTCAGCCCAATATTATTTTGTATCTAGTGCGGTACCCCATGTTGACGTCCATCCTCAATATGGTTCCGCAGGTGGTGATTCAGGACTTTTTAATGCAAAATGGAGCCAGTTTCAGCCAGATCGGAACCCTCGGGACATTTAACAATGTGTTTAGCGCCCTGGGAATGTTTCTTTTCGCCGGTATGGCCGACCGGTTCAAGCGGTTCTCCTCCTTTAAACGGGCCATCGGGATCGCAGTGTTGTCGTACCTGATCAATAATACGGCCTTGATTATACTATCCTTCTGCACCGGGATTTTGGATGCGGCCGTCGTGTTTTGGATCTATGTGGGCGCCAGCGTTCTACAGTCGCTGGCGGTTAGCATATCGGGATTGCTGGAGGTGACCACGATCCTGCGGGTGACAAACAATCAAGCGCGATTGGGGCGGATCATGGGAATCGGTGGCATCGGGGCCGGATTGGCCGGCATTTTGTGCGGCTGGGTCGTAAAGACGGTCAAAGGCGCGTTCCCCTTGTCGCAGAGTATTCGCATACTCTGTTTCGCATCCATGGCGCTGACGGTCATAACATCCGCTCTGGGATTTTTCTTTGTGAATGTGCAGACCCAGGAGATTCGGAGCAATCAGCCTGTTACAAATCCATTCAAGGTTTTTCGGGAAGTTCAAAAGATGCCGCAATTTTGGAAGCTGCAGCCGGCGAATATTTTTCGCGCCCTGCAATTTATGGCTGTCTACTTTATCGGGATCACGGGATTGCAGCGCTTTCCGGAGGACGTTGGGCTTGTGGGAACCTTGCCTATCGCGCTGACGGCCGCCAATTTTCTCGGCTGCCTTCTCATCACCTATGTTCACCCGCGCTTGGGCTCAGGAAAAATGTATGGGATCGGGGCGGGCTTCGCCGCCGTTGGGTTTTTGATCGCCCTTGTGAGCAGACAGTCCACTGTATTTTTGGCGGGGTATTTCGTTCTGTATCTCGGACAGGCCTTAATCGATTTCTGCTTTCCCCTGGGCATCTACGATATGGTGGAGGCGGACAAAGTGGGACAGTTTTCGGCGGCGCGAAGTCTGCTCTATACAGTGGCGGTGGCGGCGTTTGTATATCTGGGCGGCTTGCTATTAGATATGGTGGGCGATTCTTTCCTGTGTTGTATCGGCATCAGCGCCGCGCTGTTGAGCGGCGGACTTTATCTGTGGTGTTACCGCAGGTGTGGAGGCGAAAAGAGCGGCCATGCATAGAACAATGAGGGGCCACCAACGAGATTATGCAGTACTTCCAGAATAAGGATACGAATTTTTATTCTGCCTACATGCCGATGTTTAAGGATAAAAAGAACGGGTATGAAGATGCCTTGGTGGAATTTTTCCTTGGGGAGTATCAGGGCAATCCGGATACGAATCAGACGGCGGAGGATATGCTCTTGGCCAACAGCGATGCGGATATCATGACATGATCGAGAGCGTTATGGCCTAGCCGAAAATATGATTTTAATGAGGAGAGCATCCTGCATCTGGCGTCCCGGCGCGTCAATGTGATTTTAGACGGGCTGACGCGGAGGCCATGGCTGAGAAGTACTCCAAGTAAGAAGAATCCTTCTCTAAGCGGGAAGAACCATTGAAGTATTAGGTTGCCCCACAAACGATTCAAAGTCGTTTGTGGGGCAACCTTTTTGCGGTGCATGGAAAAGGGAACTGTTTTTTACGCCGGATGGAAAAAATCACAGGCAGATATTGAAAGAAACGGGATTCTGTGGTATGATAACAGGACGGTAATTTTGAGAAGGGATGGAGTCCATATTGAAAAAGGTAGTTAAATTTGGCGGCAGTTCCCTGGCGGACGCCGAACAGTTTCGGAAAGTAAAATCAATCATGACGGAGGACGCGGCCCGGCTTTTTTTAGTGCCGTCGGCGCCGGGAAAACGCTATGACGACGATACAAAGGTTACGGATATGTTGTATTCCTGTTACGAGACCATCCTATCAGGCGGCGACGCGGAGGCGGCTTTCTATCCCATTGCACTTCGCTATGAGGATATCATTGCCGGCCTGGGGCTATCCCTATCGCTCCAGGACGAATTTGACCGGATCATCATGGATCTGCAGAAAGGAGCGGGGATGGATTACGCGGCGAGCCGGGGCGAATATCTCAATGGGATTGTGCTGGCCGATTATCTGGGGTGGCAGTTTGTGGATGCGGCCTCTGTGATATTTTTCCTGGAGGACGGAAGCTATGACGATGGGAGGACGTGCGGGGCGCTGCGGGAGCTGCTGGGAGACCGGGACCACGTGGTGATTCCAGGGTTTTACGGGAGCCTTCCCGATGGAAGGGTTAAGACCTTTTCCAGAGGCGGCAGCGATATTACGGGATCCATTGTGGCCAAGGCGATCCAGGCGGATCTGTATGAGAATTGGACGGATGTATCGGGCTTTTTGGTGGCGGATCCCCGCATCGTGAAAAATCCCGAGGTGATCTCGATGATTACCTATCGGGAGCTGCGGGAGCTTTCCTACATGGGGGCCACGGTGCTCCATGAGGACGCCATCTTCCCGGTCCGGAGCGCCAAGATTCCCATCAACATCCGCAATACCAATAATCCGGAGGCAGAGGGGACCATGATCGTCGCTCAGGCGGACGACGGCAATTCTCCCAATATTATCACGGGTATCGCCGGAAAGCGCGGATTTTCTGGGGTTGCCATAGAGAAGGACATGATGAACAGCGAGCTGGGATTTGGGCGGAAGGTTTTGCAGATTTTTGAGGAAAATGGTATCTCCTTTGAGCATCTGCCCTCCGGTATCGACACGATGACGGTCATCGTGGAGACGGCGGATCTGGAAGGCAAGCGTGAGATCCTGCAAGAACAGATCGCATCCGCATTGCAGCCGGACCATCTGGAGATTGAAGATGGGCTGGCCATGCTGGCGGTCGTGGGCCGTGGGATGCGCAAGATGCGGGGGACGGCGGCCAGGGTGTGCGCGGCGCTGGCTCACGCCAATATCAATATCCGCATGATCGATCAGGGGTCCAGCGAGCTAAACATAATTGTGGGGATCGACGAGGGCGACCTGGACAAGGCGATCAACGTGATTTACGATATGTTTATGCTGTAGCCAATCGTGATAAGAAAAAGGGGCTGTCACACTAACGGAGCGAGAATACAGCGCCCGGCTCTGGACTAGAGCCGGGCGTTGGCGTATCATGTTTTTTTCTAATCATTTTGAGACGGCACCTTTCGCATAGAGGCTATATTTTCTCAAAAGCTCCTTTGGGACAAAACTTCATGCACTTGCCGCAAACAATGCACTTTTCCACGTCGATCTCCGGCAGCGAGTCGTTATCCCGCTGTGAAATGGCCCCTTTGGGACAGACCGCTATGGACGGGCAGTGGTGGTTCTGCGGACATTTTTGTGGGTTGACGGTAATTTTCATATTGTTTTTACTCTCCTTCCTCTTGGCAGTATTCTTTTTTTATGGCTTCAATTAAGGCAATCACCCGTTCGTCCTCGATCCAGTAAAACACGTTCATGCCCTGTTTTTCCGACGAAAGGACACCGGCCATTTTCATTTGATTTAAGTGCTGGGACAGAGCGGAGGCGGTGATGTTCGGCGTGTGCTGATGAATGTCTCCCACGGTGAGCCGCCCTTTGAGCAGGGCGCATAAAATCAGCAGGCGGTGTTCATTCGCCAGCAGCTTCAGCAGCTCCGCTATCTTCTTTGCCCGTTCTTCCATATTTTTTTATCTTCCTTCCGTTTCTTAATCTACAAATTCCCTGCGTCATAGTTCCCATCGGGCAGTACACGCACCACGACCGCGGCCGGAACAATGCCATTGTCACAATCCCTAAGATGGTAGAGGTCAGCATGACGCCGAAAAAGCCGAAAGCGAACTGTCCAATCCACGGAGCCACAAAGCTCACGTCCGCCCACTGCCACGGAAGCTTGAACACCCACAGCAGCGTCACGGTCTGCGAAAGAGGCGCGCCGGTAAATACCCGGTAGGTGCTGAACAGCATAAGGCCGAACATGACCATAAAGAAGGTCAGAAAACCATAGCGGAACCACGAACTGCGTAAAAATTTGGGCGGCGGAGCGTTTCGGGACAGTTTCAGCTTTTCTCCTAGTTGCCCCAAAAGCTGGCCGCGTCCGCAGTAACGGTTGCAGTAGGCTTTGCTCCCGCCGAATATGGCAACAAACAGCGGGATACAGAAAAAGAGCATACCCAGCCATGCAAACAAAATATTGAATAGCCCCAAAAAGAGGTAGCACAGCTCGGCAATCCAGAGATAGTCCGACCACTTCTTTTTCCTCGTATTCTTCATTGTGTACCGCCCCTTTCCACCATGTCGATGACCGCCGCAGGACACACCTTCGTACACTTGCCGCAGCCGACGCATTTTTCCTTATCTACATGGGCGGTAACGCCCCATTTGATTTGGATTGCCTCTTTTGGGCATACGCGCACACAACAGCCGCAGGCGACGCACTCTTTGCCAATCCGGGAAACGCGGGATGAGTTTGCCATAGAATCACTCCAGTATATTAGTAATTAAGTAATTACTAATATACTATATATTCAGTCATTTGTCAAGTTAGAACACTGCAAAAAGCTTCACCATTTGCGTCAGAAGCTCCTCTACCGCTTCCCGTGTCGTGTGAATTCCCCTGGCGCAGCTGTACAATTCGATCTTGAATAACAGACGCGGTGCGTACTCGATTCTCCCCAGCCGAGAGTAGGTCGCTGTCAATCTTCTGTAATCCAACTCATTGTGACAGCCCCTTTTTCTTAGGATTCGGATGTCAAAAGAGACTAGATCTCTAAAAAAACGGACCGGCCCCATTATTGAGCCAGTCCGGTATCTCAGTCCCGAGGCCGCGGCCCCACATCCGACATGTCGATGGGCTTAAAGCCGATGGCATAGGCGGGGGAGTTTTCCTTCAGGTCAAACTGATTGTGGAAGAGATCGGTGATTCCCGGATCCGCGAAGAGTGAATGTGAATCCTGGCCGAGCGCTTTCCAGTTTTCCAAATCCGCTTTGGCCGACTCGGTGTCGGCGGTGGTCCAAAAGAGATTCAGATCGCTGATGATATTGCCAGCCTTCGCCACCTCGTCCATGGCGGGGATGAAATATCCTGTGCCCTCTGTAATAATAATATTGCGCTCACAGATCACGGACATGTGGTCTTCCTTTCGAGTGATGCGCAGCTGCCCTTCCCGGCCGCAGGCAAAGATGTTGTTGCGGATGGTATTTTCCCGGCCGTAATGCTGGTGGAAGGGTTGACTGCTCATATTATAGCAGATATTGTTTTGCGCGATGATGTGAGAACTGCCTTCGTCAAAATAGATCCCCCACCCGCCATAATTATTCTTTTCCACATTGTAGATGAGGTTGCCGTTGATCTCCGTCCCAGGCTGGACGCCTAGGGTGTAGATCCCGCCCATATCGCTCATAACGCCTTTCCCCAGATCGTGAATCAGGTTTTTAGAGATCTTGTTGTTCTTGGATACGTTCTCCCCATATCCCCAGATCCAGCCACAGGAGATGCCGGTGTAGGTCATGTCGTGGATATGATTGTGGCTGATGGTGTTGTCGCAGGAGTGAATGGACAGGATGCCGGTGGCGCCGTGGTAGACGTGAGTTAAGTCGTGGATGTGATTATCCGTAATTTGATTTGCGCCATTTCGGCGGCAGAGGGCGCCCTTTGCAGCGGAACCGCCCAGCTTGATCCCGCCGGCGCCGGTATCGTAAATGTCGTTGTAAGCAAGGGTATTGCCAAAGCACCCCTCGCCAAGCTCGATGCCATACCAGCCGATATGTTTGATGGCACAGTCCGTCACGCTGCAATGTTTCGCCCCCTCAAAGTAGAGGACGCCAGGAACGTGGAGGGCGCCCTGGGGCGTGCCGGCCATGGGCTGAGTGGCCGTGCCGAAAGTCCGCATCTGCGCCCCGTCGTTAAAAAGGCCAAAGTTGTAGCCGTTCACGTCTGCGGTCTCGACGATCAGGGGAAAGCGGCAGTCGCTGTTGGCAAAAGTCAGTCCCTCAAAGTGAAGGTTTTCCACATATTCACCGGTCTCTGGCAGACCGGTGACGGTGATAAACTGAGCGGCCACCGGCGCGATGATCACCGTGTTGTCCATAGTTTCGCCGGGCAGGGGAATGTAGTATAGCTTTCCCGCCGCCTTATCCAGATACCACTGCCCTGGCTCTGTCAGCGCCTCAAACACATTGTCCAGATAGTATTTTGCCAGACGGCCGGTAAAATCATCTGTCAGGACAAACACACTGCGGCATGTGGATTTTACAGTCCGCGTGGCGGTATTGACCCACTCGATAGGCATTCGCTCATCGATCCAATAGTGATCCACGACGATATCCACATCCTGAATATTGTGAAACTCCTGGATGTCGTCATTTTGATATTGGAATGTATCCGTCCCATGAAATAGCTGGCGCTCTCCGATATCCGCCTGATCAATCCAAAAATAATCATTTTTTGGAATCCGAGGGCGGTCCCGACGGGTGTCGTTGACGTAGAGCTGCGTAAAGGACCATTTGCCGTCCCGCACAGAGGGAAGCTCCTTTGTCCATGCTGTGACGCCGTTGACCGTCTCAACTGTGAAATCCGTAAGCCGCACACCGCCGTTGAAGACAGGCTTTTCCTCCCCATAGGCTTTGTAGATTGTGGGAAAGGAATCCAGCTGTGTGAAGGAGATGGGCTCCGTCACGGGGTATTCCCCTCCTCGAATGTGTACCGTCACGTCTTTATATAGACGGCCCGCCGCGTGCAGCGCCCGAATGGCATCCCGAGCTCTCTGGACTGTCTGGAAAGGGCCGTCGCTCCCGTCTGTGGAGGGAGAGGCCAGAAGTCCGCTCCACTTGTCATTCCCGCTGGGAGAGACATAAAAATTCCACTGTTGCATTGATCGAACCTCCGATTTGAGAATAAATATGTAGCTAGAGTCATTGTAGCAGAGATATGGACAAAAGTAAATAGACGATACCGGATTACTCCGTTTTCTTCAGCCAACGAAGGAGGAAGGCCTTCCCCTTCGTATGCCAGGTGAGGATAGTGTTGAGGTTGGCGTCCATGACGGAGGCGATCTCACGAAAGGGCATACTTCGAAAGTAGTGGAGATACAGAACCCGGGCATATCGGTGATCCATAGCCTTGAAAGCGGCATTGAGTTTTTGGAGCCGTTCCTTCTGGATCAGTTGATCCTCTGAAGAGATCCAAGGGCAGAGGGGCAACTCGTGCAGGTGAATGATCTCTTTACTTTCTTGGAAATATTGGCGTGTTAAATACCGAATGCGGTTTTGTAAAATATTGACAATCCAACCCTGAATGGCTGGCACATCGCACCGGTCGGAATTCCAGTTTTGATATGCAAAGACAATAGCGTCGTGAACGGCATCCTGGGCGAGGGACGGATCTGGAAGTTGTCTCGCGGCATAATCTAAAAGGCATGTATAGATCTCCGCCAATGCAGCGTTAAAATCCTCTCGAGATAGCTCCGCCATAATCACCCTCCCCTCGTTCGATCTTTGAAGACTCGTATACCGCAGCGCCCCATTACAACCGCCCCACACCGGTCTGCCTGCTACAGTTCCACGATAGTATATCACAAAAGATCTAATAAAGCAAAAAAGTTAACAAAATGATTATAATATAGTATGGAGTGTTGAATTAATCGTTTGTTATGTAAAATTAAAAAAGCTTGCCCTAGAATCATTTCCAGGGCAAGCTTTTGTTACTGCTCCAGCATGGATGTCTCCCGAACCGTATCGCCGGAAAAGCGCAGGGTTTTGATTTCAAAGGGGGAGAGGGTGACGGAGGCGGAGGTGCAGTCCTTTGGCGTCACCGTCACAGAGGCGTCTGTTCCGCGGGTCTCCCACAGGCGCGGTATGAGATCGGAGCTTCCGTCTTCCGCCATCTTCAAGGCTGATACGAGAGCGCCGTCGCCTTCAAGCCGCAGCCAGCTGTCCTCCGGCCCGCGGGCGCCTTCGTGAAACGCTTCATCGACGACGATGGGGGGCATCGCCTGGGCGGCGGCGGCGGCCGGCCCGGAATGCCAGGTTCCAAGGTAGAGGCGGATATCGCCCTCTGTGATCCCTTGGTCTGTATAGTCATACCGCTGGTTCGGGTCTAAGTCGCCCATGCGGAGGTCCCCTGCGATGGGGCTCCGGAGGACGGATAACCGCACGGTTTGTTTTTCCGCGTCCGTGTCATAGGCGAAGATGCTCTCCGACACCACCATGTACTTTTCGGTGGTTAGCCATTCATTGAGCGGATATTCGCGCCCGTCAAAGGACTTGGGCGATTGGCCGTAGGGGAGTCCCACCTGGAACGCCGCATCGCCGCAAGGGGGAAGACAGAGCTTGAGAGCGGTCTGGGATTCATTCCAGTTGACTCGAAAATGGCAGTCGAGGTAAGGCTGATCTGCGTAGAGGGAATAGGTCAGCTCCAGCAGGGAGTTGCGGAATGTATAGGAGACCTGAATGCGGGATAGAATGTCGCCCTGTTCTAGCACATGGCAGGAGACAAAGTGGAAATCTTCCAGCGCCGCTTCATAGCCATCGACATTAAAGGCCCACGTATCGCCGAGGTCGGACAGAGCCAGGGGCGTCAGCAGCGCGGGCAGCTGGAAGCCCTGGCCGCTGTAGGAGGCAGCCCCATTATCCGGGTTGATGGAGAGGGAGGAACCGCCGCAGGTGATAGAATTGGCAGCGGGATCGGGGCGGGGGGTTGGGTCGCCTTGGATCTGGCGGAGGCCGAAAACCTTGTATCCCAGGGGCGGAAGGTCAGCGTTAAAAGCCACGCGCGACCGAAAGGCCGGGATATTGGAGCGCTCCTTGATGATTTGACATGGGTAGGTCCGGCCCGTTTCGTCGAATACCTCCAGCGCGCCGCTATACCAATCCAGCTCCCATACCCACTGAACCTCTGCTTCGATGGGGCCGGAATAGGGGGCTGCGTGAAGGTTAAAGACAACCAGGTTCCATAGGGAGCTGAGCATTTGCATATCCTTTGTCAGATATTGTAGGCTCCTGTGAAGGATCTCCTCCCCTGTGACCAAGGCGCGGCCCTGCAGATTCCGGGCGTGGAAATAAGCCTGGGGGATGCAGGCCCCGCCAATGATATCGTGGAATTGTGAGAAGAGAATGTCCTCCCAGCTTTTTGTCAGAGAAGGGAGGGGATACTCCTTGCCCTGGCTATTGGCCATCCATGCCGCCCGCTCAGCCTGCAACAGCATATACTCGCCCTGGCGGCCGTGCCGCTTGACCGAGTGATTGTTGATGAACACGCCAAAATTCCGTGTTATCAGGTCATCGGTGACAATGGGTAGCGCCTCGGCAGTCTGCGCGCTAAAGAGATCTTCCGTGCCCCCGAAGCGAACCTTATAGGGCAGAGAGGGATCGGCGGAGAGGGAGGCTAGCTGGGCGATTGCCTTTTTCGTCGGAGCGCCGCCATGGTTTGTTATCCCGTAGACAAGCATAAGGTCATGGGGAGAGGATTCGATGGCCTCTGAAAAGAACTGAATGGACGTCTGAATATCCGGCGCGTGTCCCTCCTGTATCCGATATGCCAACACCTGGCTGCCATCGGCGGATTGCCAGCGAAACAGCGGTCCGGGCAATTCCTGTTCCGTGGGATCGGGGCGTGAGAAAGCATAGTAGCGGATCCCGCATTTATGTAGAATCTGCGGCAGAGACGACGGATGGCCGAAGCTGTCGCTGTTGAATACGGTGACAGCGCGCTTTCCAAAGGTCTTCAGCAGGTAGTTTTGCCCGTATAGACCGTGGCGCACATAGCTTTCCCCTAACCCGGCGTTGCAGTCCGGCTGTAAATACCAGCCCTCCGATAGCTCCCACCGCCCCTCCGCCACGCGGGCGCGGATGGATTCAAACATGGCCGGGTCCACCTCCCGGATCCATTCAAAGACAGGGGGACAGCAAAAAGAGTAGGTGAAGTCAGGGTTTTCCGTCATCCGCGCGAGAGCGGAGGCGAAGGTGGAGCGAATTCCCGCCATGGCCTCATCCCAGGTCCACAGCCAAACAGGGTCAAAATGCGTATTGCCAATGGCAAAAATAGTTTTCATAGAGAGTCCTCCAATTCAAGTTGTTGATGCCAGTATTGTAGCATGATCACAAGGAAAAAGCAAATTGTACTGGAAAAAAAGTGGGATGCGTTGGGGAAAGCGCTCATGGATCGCCCAGAATTCATAAAAATTTGTCCATTCTACAGATTGCCATTTTATAAAAAATCAGTACAATAATATTGAAGACAATCCGCCAGGTGGCGGAATTTCCTGGGATCCATAAGAAGAGGTTACACGGCTATTTGTGCCGGAGCGCCACAAATAGCTCTTATGGCAGAAGAGAAATC
>CAUFVC010000041.1:0-10886 GCA_959029275.1 uncultured Eubacteriales bacterium
CGCCGTGGTAGGAATAGAAATCATCGCTGTCCAGCATGTCAATCTCGATGGTGGACTCATTTTTAATGGTCATGGACACGGTGGACATGCGCTGGCGGAACATTTCCGTCATGGCTTCGCCGTGGGCCTTGGCGCTATAGCCATGCCCACTCCAAGTCTCATAGACCTTGGCCAGATCCTGATAATCCGTCCACTGGCGGCTCTCGATCACATGCGATACCCCTGCTCCATAGCCGCCGGGCGCACAGCCGTACACCCGCACCAGGGATTGATCCACCGCTTTGTCCTCCGGCATCCCTGACTCCACCATGGCCCGCACATCCGCATTCATATGCTTTTTAATATAATTCTCTTCCTCGCTCTCATCCAAAGCCGCCACACATGTCACCGCTTCATCCATCAACCGGATCAGATTGGGGTACATATCACGGAATAGACCGGAGATCCGCAGGGTTACATCCAAGCGGGGACGGCCAAGCTCTGCGAGGGGAATGGGCTCCACCCCGATGACTCTCGTGGTCTCCCCCAGATAGACAGGCCGCACCCCCATCAGCATCAGCGCCTCCGCAAAATCCTCCCCGCAAGTCTTCAGCGTACCTCCGGCCCAAATGACCATGGCGGTACTCTCCGGATATCCTCCCTCCGCCTCCTGGTAATGCTTTAGCATCTGGTCAGCCAGCTGCTGGCCGATCTCCCAGGCGGCGCGGGACGGAATTTGAGATGGATCGCTGGCGTAGAAGTTTCGCCCTGTGGGCAACAGTGCCACGTTACCCCTTGTAGGATTGCCCCCCAGGGATGGCGGGACAAACCGCCCCTCATTTCCGGCCAGACAGTACTTCATCTCATCCGGTGTGTGATCGAGCTTGTCCTTGACGGTCTCACAGAGAAACCACAGCACCGTCTTCACGTCTGCCGCAGGGCCGGGGAATTGCTGCGCCTTCACAGCCTCCGCAATAGCAGCTGGGTTGTATTCCTCCTGGGCAAGATGGCCCACCATCTCCCTGGCCCTGCTGATAGCCTCCTCGTAGACCTCCTGCCCCGTTTTGGAGCCAAAAAGCGCGGAGGGCTGGTCCTTGATTTCGCTGGCGCTGTAGCCCATCGCCGTGAGCACGCTATCATTGAGCGCAGGGACTGCGCCGTTCTTGACCCGCACCAACAGCCGCATGAGATTGTCGTACAGCTTGCCCTTGGGAGTCTCCCCAAAGATGTGGAGTCCATCCCGCACCGCCGACTGCTTCAATTCCCCCATCCACACATGGATTCTGCCGATGGCGGCATCGGGATCCCGGTCATAGTCTTCCCTGGACAGACATAGATCCGTCAGCAGCTCCGTCTCCGGAGCCAACTCATAGATCACGCCCCCCAGCTGTGGAAGCAGAACCGGCCGCGACGGCTTGGCATGATAATATTCCTTTAAAGCCTCGTCCAGCACCGCCAAGGTCTCATAGCTCTCTGCCTCCTCCATGGAAGGAATCAAGTGATCCAGAATCACGGCGGCCGACCGCCGCTTGGCCTGGATTCCCTCGCCTGTAATTCCGATGTGATAGAGATAGAGATTGGGGACGGTCCCCAGACAAATATCCGGGTAGCACTGAGATGAGAGGCCTACCTCCTTGCCCGGCAGCCACTCTAGGCTGCCATGAGTCCCAATGTGATACACCACATCCGCGACGAACACTTCCTCCAACCAGCGGTAATATCCCACATAGCTGTAGGGCGGCGTGGCATCCGTGCTGTGGTACAGCTCCGCCGCCCGCTCCCCGAAGGCGCGGGATGGCTGGAGCCCAATGAAAATATGTCCGTCGAGAAATCCCGGAATCATCAGCTGACCCTGCTCCGTCAAAACCGTTCCGGGAGCCTCACCCCAACAGTCCTCCATCTGCGCCCGCACCCGCGGGCTGAGGGAGGAAAACCATGCGTTCCATTGATCCGGGTGAACGCGGTCCGCTGCCCGCTCCATCATCACGTCCGGGGATAGGAATCTTGTGTCGTTGGTCAGCGCAGACAACAGATGATTCGCTATGTCCTGCCCGCTCTGCAGGGGGATGGTTGTCATGACTCCCCGCGCCTCCAGCTGCTTCACCATCCGGTACACGGATTCAAAGGTATCGAGTCCCTCAGCGCAGCCAATCTTATCATTGCCAGGGGTATTGTGGAACAAAATGGCGATCCTTTGCTCTTCTGGCTTTCGGTATCGCAAGTTCGCCCAGTGGAGGGCCAACTTGCAGAGATGGTCCACACGGTCCGGGATGGGGACCCATATTTTTCGTGTGATCCCCTCTTCCTCCACCAGTTCCTGTGTGGCGCAGGGCACCGTGATAATCTGCCCGTCCAGCTCCGGCTGAAAGACCGTGGTGGCCAGGGACATACTGTCGATCCCCTCTGGCCGCACCTCATACTCTTCCCTGGAAAAGCGTGTATTCATAACCTGGAGGACTGGGACATCCCACTCCTCAAAGATGCTGTGTTCCTGCACCTTTTCGCCGTCGCCGGGAGCGCCCATCTGCGTCAGGGAAAAGCCTGCCAATACAAGAATCACATCCGGCAGTTTTCGCCCTTGCCAGATAAAATACTCCCCCATGGCATACTTGATTCCCTGCTTATCATCCTCGTCGTTTGCCATCCGCGTGAACATCGGCAGAGGGTATACCCCCAGTGCCTCCAGCCTCTCAATAATCGCATCGATATGTTTTGTATTTCCGTTGAGGACATGAGACTGATGGAGGATCAGGCCGGCCACAGGCTGGCCGCCTTCCGCAGCTTTTCGCAGCACAGCCGTCTCTTCCTCCGGTGAAATTGGTCCGCCAGGCCGGTAGAGACCCCGGCTCTGCGGCGGTTTCGGCGGCGGAACCGGACACGGCATCTGAAATCGTGCGTTGGCGATGGCCAGAAACATAGCCGCAAAGTTATCCGTATCCGCGTACTGGAAATAGGATTGTACCATGCGGTACTCCTCCGGAGTTACACCGGAAGAGGGCATTAACTCCGCGATCTCTTCGGGGAGGGAGGATTCGAAATAAACCGGCATCCAGGCTGTTATCTGTCTCCAAAAACCCCGAAAATCCGGCAGAATTTGGGCGCCGCCGTGAAAATACACGATGGCGTACTGACACTCTTTTGCCTCCTCCATCATAGCCGTATACATATCCGGCTTCTGGCACACATCCCACAGAGAAAAGCAGGTTCCCTGGATATCCTCCCCATATTGCTGCCGCGGCAACTGCCGCTCTACTGTGCGAAAAGCCTTCTTCATGTTCCAAAGCCTGTCTTCCGTAGCGATCAGACAAAAAAAACGCACACTACCCCTCCATTCCAGCGCAATACTCCATCATAATTTGGTGCATCCTGCAATCTAAATCATTCCTACATCCAGCCGTCCCGATCCGGCCTGCCGGACAGCCGCCGCGGCATAGCACACTATGCCCGCACTCCTGGCAAGGGCCAGGTGCCTTCAACCGACTTCTCACCGCACCGGCCCGCTCCGATTCCTGTCCCAGAATTCCAAGCAAATAGTCCTCCTGGCCAATGAAGGAGGAACACGGATAGAGCCTTCCTGCCGGGTCCACCGCCAAGGATCTCTCCGTCTGTGCATAGCAGTACGCTGCCTCCTGGCCGGGGTTTTCTTGAAGCCGCCGGATCCGCTCCAGCTCTTTCAGGACGAGGGGGACGCCAAGCCCCCGCAAAAGGGTATACTGATCCAACAGCGCCCGCAACCCAGCGTCCAACTGTTCTGCGGAGGGGGCATGATCCTGTACCGCTCCGCGGCCCATAGGGCGAAAGAGGTCTAGCCCCACTCCCCCTACGCAACCCAGCCAAAGCGCTAGCTCCAATAATCCACCTAAATGCGGCGCACTGACATCCGACACCACTGCGGTGAGATTACAGCGCATCCCCGCCCTTGCCACCTCCCGAATCCCCTCGATGGCGGAGGAAAAGGCTGGTTTTCCGTCGGGAAAAACGCGCAGCCCATTGGCGTCACCGTTTCCGTCCAGACTGACTCCCAACGCACACTTCATCCTCCCCAGCGCTTTCAATGTCTGGGGCGTCAAAAGCGTTCCATTGGTCTGGACGGCAAGCCGCAGATGCCGGCCACTTTCCTGTCCATACTGCCAGACCGCCTCCATCACAGGAAGGTTTAACAGAGGTTCCCCGCCAGTAAATTGAATCTTTAGCGTTCCTCCCGGCGGGCAGGCTTCCTCCACTGCGCGGATGGCCATCTCCGCCGTCATATCCACCTTTTCCGTGTCCCCTTCCCAGGCGGCATAGCAATAGCGGCAGGCGAGGTTGCACCGCTGGGTGATCCGCAGAACTAGCAAGGCTAACGGTTCCATCTTCCAATCTCCTCGTCTGTCTTCTTCAGCTTCTCCGCCCACTGCTCCATCTGGGAGTCTGTGATGATATCCACATTTCCCGCCTGAATCTCCCCGAAACCGGAAATCGCATCCTCCAGATCCCCTTCCGCTTGGAGATACGCGCTTTTCAGCTTTCGCCATGTCTCCGGCTCGGCTTTCCACTTTCCTCTCGTCTCCAATTCCAGAAAGCGCCGCATTCCCTCTTCCAGTGCATAGGAGTTGTGTTGGGTAAACCACCGGCGCATGTTCTCATCCAGGAAGTATTGCTGTGCAATAGCGTCCAGCGTCTTATGGGACACATTCTCCAGAACGCACTGTGTCTCGAATACATTCTGGATGCGCCGCATAAGGTCCGCCGCACCGCTGTATCCCTGCTCCATCATCTGCTCTCTCCAGAAATCATTGAGGAGCGTATCCGCGATGGCGTTCTCCACATGGTCCTGCATCCTGACGACTCGAATCTCCCTCGCCGCGCTGCTCTCCCCCATATACTGGCGAATTTCCTTTCCGCCCACCAGACGGGCGGCCATCTGGAGCCCACCCTGCATTCTAGCGCTGTAGCTGCTGGCTCCCCCGTCTGTCTTGCGGGAGCTGGTTATGTCACAGGATACGTCGATCTGCCTTACATTGGAGACAAACGCCTCCACATCCTGTTCCCCATGTTTTCCATCCCCATAGACGTAGGAGGAGGAATCGATAAAATACCGAGCCAGATCCCGCTCATCTTTCCACGCGCTGGCCTTGAGGGCCAACCCTACACTGTTGGTGTAGGTGCCGGGGGCCCCGCCAAAGATCCGCGCCTCGCCAGTGGTCCGGGCGTTTTTGCGGACATAGTTTATGGTTTCCGGCTCATCCAGATCCGCCACAAGATGAACTGCCCTGTCCAGCAGGGCAATCGCGGATGGCCACGCATCGCGCATTACGCTAGAGACATGGCCGGTGACGTCGATGCGCGGCCTCTTCAGCTCTTCCAAAGGCACGGGACGCAGGCCGATGACACGATTTTCCCCATCCCATATGGGCCTGACGCCCAACAGGGATAGAAATTGAGACATCTGCTCACCGCCTGTGCGGGCGATATCCATAGAAATTAGATTCATGGCGATTTTTTCCGGTATCCGCCCTGCATCTTCCTCATAAGCGGCAAGAAGTGCCTTCGCCGCCTGTTCTCCCCGCTTATACGCTGTTTTGGTGGGAATTTTATCCGTCTCCACGCCGTAGAGATTGCGCCCTGCTGGCAGAATGCCGCGGCCATTGCTCATAGCGTCCCCGGCGGGGCCCGGGCTCACATAGCCCCCAGAGAGGGCGCGCATTAGGCTCTCCATCTCACAGGCCGCACTGCTTTTCAGTCGCTCCATAAGCCGCGCCGCGTCCTGGGTCAGCGCCTGCCCCAAGGGATTTTCCTCCGGGGTTTGCCCCTGGCGCGCCATGGCGATCCATTGGCTGAGCCAGAGACCTCTCTCTACAGGATCCATTTCTGAGTCCATCTGCTCCATCAGCGGTTGATCCGACAGCCAGACCTCCTGAATATACTCTTCCATCCACGGGTCCGACGGCACAGCGCCAAATATGTGCCGTCTGGCTCCCCGGCGGGCCGCCTCCGACCGCAGAATCTGGTCCCGCACCATTCCAACTGCGACGTCAAATTCCTCCTCCCGGTCCAGGATTTTCTTTGCCGCAGGCAGGTTGGCCGCCTGTTCCAGGATTGCTTCCCGAAGAGGTTCCGCTTGCCCCAATTCCTGTCCTTTTGCGTCCAGATATTCCTTGATCTGTGCCGCCAATTCCCGTGTCTCCCGGCTTCCTGCGCTCCCGGGGGACGGCAAATGCCCCAATGTCACCGCGTAGCTCCGCCGCTTTGCCACAAGGGCTTCCGCTGTGGCGCTTGTATTGTACAGGTATAGATTGGGCAAGCTGCCCAGCGCAGCATCGCTAAAGCACGACCCTCCCAATCCGGTGATTTTGCCAGGCAAAAATTCCAGGCTGCCGTGGGTTCCCACGTGTATGCACCCATCGGCCTTGAATCTGTGCTCCATGTACCAATAGCTCGCCAGGTATTGGTGCGTCGGAGGGCAGTGTGGGTCCTGCAAGATCTTACAGACCTCACCTGTACACTTAGCGCCATAGCAGCCCCGCTTAGGCTGTACCATAACGGCCACATTGCCATAGGCAATGCCTGTGATTAGAAGCCGCCCGTCCAGCACCATGGCCTCGCCCGGGGGAGCTCCCCAACTCTCCCCCATGCGGTCCCGCGCCTCTTGACTCAGGCCTTGATAATACGCCTCATACTCCGCCTTAGGCATGGCGTACAGGACTCCGCCGCTGTGCTGGATATCCTCGGCGCTAGTCCATCGAAAATCGCTGTAGGCTTTGCGGTCCATGATCTGCCTATACAGCGCCTCCCCGTCCTCCGGTATATCCCCCAGCGTATATCCCTCATCCCGCATTCGCTTTAGGATCTGGACCACGCTCTCAAAGGCGTCCAGGTCAGAGGCCTGTCCAATGGTAGCCTCGACCCCTGAGCACACCGCATTATGGAGGATGAGCACAATTCTTTTCTCCCGGTTTGGCTTGCAGCGCAATCCCACCCATTTCTCAACGCGGCCTGCCAGCCGGGAAATCCGCTCGGGGATGGCCAGGTGGGTCCGCTTTCCTCCCCCACAGCTGATGAAGACCGGCTCCATCATTCCCTGCAACTCCGGGACCTGGTAATTCACAACAAGCTCCGATGCCAGCGGATTTTTGCTGGTCTTCCAGTCCTCTATCCCCATCCCATTGCTTCCCGTGGGCCGCAGAACCGGAATGCCCAGCCCGGCAAAATAAGCCGCCGCTCTGTCAAACATAGACTGCCCGTCCCCGCCTTTAATCCCAAAAAATTGAAAATTGATCAACAGAGCGATGACTGGCCGTCCCTCTTGACAGAAGAATGCCTCCGCCGCCTCCTCAAAGGAGGGGCAGCCGATCTCCCGATCCGGAGTGCTTTCCGAATACGCCGCAATCACGCCGATATTCCGGTCGTGGAGCGCTCGAATGATCTGGTATTCCGTGTCCATGTCCGCATCCGTCCACCTGGAGCGATAGCTCAACATGCCCACATAGACAGGGTATGTCCGCCCCTGCGCCTGGAGGAATTCCTCCCGGCTGTCATACAGCCGGCCATCCACAGAATAAATGCTGGCAAATCGCGTCTTCACCGGCTCCGCAGGGAGGGGCAGCTTTTCACCGGACATTCGTCTCAGATATCGCGCGGCGTTCTCTAAGTTTTCCTTGCCGCCGTAGCCAAAATACAGACTCAGGGCGCGGACATCCTCCTCCGGCACAGTGGCGATCCCCGCGGCAATATTCTCCCCCGTGATAGGAATGACTCGGGGAATCCCCTGTAGGAAAGAATATCCCTTCACCGGCCGGTGATCCCCATGGTCCGCCCCAACAATGGCTATATCTGCTTCCAGCGCGTCAGCCGGCGCTGTGAACAGCTGGCGGGAATTTACAAATTCAGGCGTCATCCCCTCCTGCCGCAAAATCCCCTCCAGCTGTTTTGTGTGATATACATCCCCAATAATCAACACCCGCATGGAACCCCTCCTCAATCCAGCAGCGCCACCCGCCGTGTCTCCTGCTTTACCATGGACTTCAAAACCTCCCCGCGGAGCTCGTCTACCTTGTAATACGTAGCGTCCAGCGCATCGGCCACCTGTCTCGCAATGTGCAGGGAGATAAAATCCTGCTCTGTATCCACCACAATGGATTGTATGTGATCCGCATGAATCTGGCCCGCCACTTTCAGAGCGTCTTCCACGGGATCGCCGCTCCACAGCGGCGCGTTGGCCCGGCCGTCGGTGACGAGGACGAGGATGGGAAGCATCTCCGGATCTTTATACCGCCTGCCCTTAAGCATCTGCCATGCCTGAAACAGCCCCGCAGCCAAGGGGGTCCGCCCACCCGTGGGCAATTGCTGTAACTTTTTCTGGGCCAGGTTGACGCTGGACGTAACATCCAGCAAGATTTCAGCCTGCTGCCTGCGAAATGCCACCATCCCCACCTTATCCCGCTTCTGATAGGAATCATACAGCATGGAGAGAATCGCTTCTTTCGTCTCCTTCATCCGCTTTGACGCTCCCATGGAGCCGCTGGCGTCCACGACAAAGACCACCGTTGCGCCCACATGATTCTCCCGCACCTTATATCGAAAATCGGACTCCTCGATGGCGAGAACTCCGCCGGCAGGGCGCCTATCCCTCTGGTACATCGCCGCCGTCCGCAGCGTCGCGTCCAAGGCGAGATCTTGCTGCTTTGGAGTTTTGTGCTGGCTGAAAGCGGCATACCACCCTCTGTTCGTTCCGCTTTTACTCTTACTCCGGCGGCCGCTTCCTTTCCGCTGCATTCGATCCCGGGGAGCCGCCGGAATGGCAGAGAGCAGATAGATCCGCTCTCCCTCCTCCAGCTGTTCCTCACCCCCGTCCGGCCGTTCCCATTCCTGCACGCCGGATGTCTCCATCTCCTGGCCGTCCTGCTGGCCCTCCACGTCCTGTTTGTAGTCTGGCACGGAATTTTGATTCGTCGGAGACTGGTCTGTCTCATTCTGTGATTGTTCCGGCTGCCGGCGATTCTCCTGCTCCGGCTGCTCCGAAGATCCCCTCCCATCAGGTTCCTCCGAAGTCTGCCGTCTGCGGTGAGGCATCACATATTCCGCCGCTTCCTTCACGTCCTGCGCCTTGATGTACTCACGGCCCTCATAGGCTGCAATGGCGGCGGCGGTGCGGACCAGAATGACCTCGCAGCGGTTTCCCTCTGTGCCGGCCTGAGCGGCAAAATTTGCCGCAAGCTCCCGCACCGCCGGGTCCGGTTCAATGAATGAAACCCTCTTCCGCGCCTTTGCAATCTTCTCCGCCAGTTCCTCTGTGTCCTGGGCATACCGCTCCACAAAAGAAGCCGGATCCCGCTCGAAGTCCAACCGGCGGCGGATAATCTCCCTCCGCCTCTCCAGATCGAATTCTCCCGCTACGGGAACATACAGGCCAAACCGATCCAGGAATTGGGGGCGCAGCCGCCCTTCCTCAGGATTCATGGTCCCCACCAGTGCAAAGCGGCAGCTGTGGCGGTAGGAGATTCCTTCCCGCTCCACCAAATTTTCGCCGCTGACGGCAGCGCAGATCAGAGTGCTGACAATGCTGTCCGGCAGAAGGTTGACCTCGTCCACGTAGAGGATATTGCCGTCCGCCCGCTCCAACAGGCCGCCGCTGAAGGCCCGTCTGCCCTCCCTTACAGCCGTCTCAAAGTCAAGGCTCCCGATGAGCATATCCTCCGTTGTATTGAGGGGCAGATCCACAATCTTTACGCCGCTTAACGCCCCTAGCGCCCTGACAATGGTGGATTTGGCACAGCCCTTCTCACCGCAGAGCAGAACTCCGCCAATCCGCGGCTCGATGAGGTTTAAAATCAACCCCCGCTTCATCTTCTCCTGTCCCACGATGGCGACAAAGGGGTATAGCTGACTATGCATCAAGCAGCGCCTCCAAATCGGATGGCAGCCCATCCGTGTTGTCAAAGGGCAGCTTTCGCATTCGGTGCGGCAGTACCATCCTCGCAGCCTTCACAATATGGCTTCGCGCTACTGCCCCGTCGCCCTGAAAGGCGGCCAACGTCTGCGCTGTCTTCAGAAGAGTAATATCCGCCCGATGTCCATCCACCTCCAGCGCCACGCCAAGCTTAGCCGCGTCCAGGTACCTATCCTCTGGGATCGCAATCTGATCCAGCGACTCCTGCGCCTTGCGGATCTGCTCCCGCAGGGCTGCCTGCTCAGGGCGCCACTGCTTTGCAAATTCCTCCGGATCCCGCTCAAATTCCAGGCGGCGGCGAATGAGCTCGCTGCGCATGGCCAAATCCTGCTCTCCCCGAATTTCCACCACCAAGCCGAACCGGTCCAACAGCTGGGGCCGCAGATCCCCCTCCTCAGGGTTCATGGTGCCCACCAATACAAACCGGGAGGGGTGACTGTACGAGACGCCTTCCCGCTCCACCGTATTGACGCCCATGGCGGCGGAATCCAGCAGAATGTCCACAATATGATCGTCCAGGAGGTTGATCTCGTCCACATAGAGAATATTTCCATTGGCCTCCGCCAAGATCCCCGGTTCAAACTCCTTTTTTCCCTTCTTGATGGCTTCCTCAATGTTGAGCGAGCCTACGACGCGGTCCTCCGTAGCGCTGATGGGCAATTCCACCACCCGGCGGCGATACCGCACCGTCTCCGGGCACTCACTGCCTTCGCAGTCCGCACACAGGGGCGGACGGCCTGGCTGACAGTGAAACGCACAGCCCTTGACCACCTCTATCTCCTCCAGCAGATCGCACAACCCGCGCACGGCCGTGGATTTGGCCGTGCCCTTCTCCCCCCGTATAAGTACGCCGCCCAGGGCAGGGTTAATCAGATTGAGAAGCAGCGCTAGCTTCATATCCTCCTGCCCTACGATGGCGGAAAATGGATATACATTGCGTTCCATCCGTTACCTCCGTTCTGCCGCCTTCGCGGCCGCC
>CAUFVC010000042.1:0-10725 GCA_959029275.1 uncultured Eubacteriales bacterium
TGCGCAAGAGCCGGGCTTTGTTCTTTTTCGCGCCTCTCTTAGTGAGACAGCCCCTATCCCTGTGCCCTTTCCTTCGCCCGGGCTGAAAATTTGACAGCGTCCTGATATTGCTGCCTGGATGTGGACCCAGTATACTCCTCGAAATACTCATCAAAACTCGTCACCGCTTGCGCCCAATCTTCTTGCAAATAATAGGTTCTTGCCAGAAAGTATAGCGCGTCTGTCCGCTGCTCTGTACCCGCGTCAGAATACTCTGCGGCTAAGGTCAGCTGCTCTAACGCTAGGGTTAACTTCTCCGTCCGGCTGTCCCCTGACAGATTCTGCGCTTCCCGGTACGCATTGTAGCCTGTGGTAAAGGCGCTGGTATATAAAGGCTCTTTAATTTTGTCCTGGAGCGCCGTGTACAGCTCTTTATTTTCTCCCTCCAGCGACCCTTCATCCACCTGGGCGAGTGCTTTTCCGCATGCTGTGTAATCCTCCTGAATGTAGGCTGTCATAGCCGCCGCCAGAGGATTTTCCTTCTGCTGTGACAGTTTGTCTTGCCACTCGTCATTGATGTCTTCCAGCCTCAATTCCAAATCCGTCTTTTCCTGCTGCGCTTGATGAGCTTCCCGCTGGGCCTGCGCAAGTTGACTTTCCAATGTCTCCCTCGCCGTCTTGTTTTCCGTGAGTTCAGCGGTCAGCTTGCTCACTTGGCTGTTCAGGCTGTCCACCTTATCGGGGACATAGAGAGTAAACATCGCCGCAACACCGCAGCCGATTCCCGCCAGAAATAGCAGCATCTGCGCTACCGGCCCCGACCAGTTGCGCATCGAGCGCCGCTTATCCCTCTTGCCAGTAAAGATCTCCTGTACATCCGGCGTCGCCAAGTTTCTCTGCACGTACAAATCTCGGGTCAGATCCTGGATCTCATGATCCCCCGCATCCTCCTGCCCTTCCGCCTGCATCTCTCGGATGGCCGTGCGGTAGCCAAGGACCACCGCGTTGTTCACATCCAGTTTCTCCACCTTGTCCAATGCGGCCTTGGCTTTTCGAAAATTCTTCGTCTCCATATAACAGAGCGCCATGAGCAAATATGCTTTGATGTAGTTCCGGTTCATGGCCACAGCTTTTTTCAGCCGCACGAGGGCATAATCAGGGCTCTCCTTTCGGAGCTGCACCATAGCCTCATTGCACAGGCGAAGACTCTCATTCATGCTCTGCGCCAATTTTTCATTTCGCTTTAAATCCCGCAGATAGAGCTGAGCGCGGTTATCCGTCGCCGGGTTTAGGGTTATGCTCACCGTCCAGTGCCGGATGGCTTCCCCAATCTCACCCATCTGAAAACAGACGAGCCCCAACAGATTTCGGGCATCCGTGTGGCCTTTGTCATAGGAGACTGCCTTTAAGAGTTGTTGCCGGGCGCCGCTGAGATTTTGGCGGTTAGCTAGGTCAAGTCCAAGATTATAGAATTCATTGGCCCTCCGGCGTATTTTCTCCACAATACGGGGATTCATCTCGTTCACTCCTCCGGCTCTTCACCTTTCAATATCATCTCCACAATATCCACGATATCCTTTACCTCTTCGCCGGACAGTCCGGCTCCGGATGTGTCCAGCTCCTCGCTGGGTTTGTAGCGCCCTAGTTCCTCCTGAAAATTAAACATGCAACCTCTCCTCTTTTCACTCGTTTCGCCTTGCAATCCATCGTTTGACTTCCCCTACTAAATACAGAGATCCAGCGCAGACAATCCATCGCTCTTCCCCACACGCTAGCTCCATGGCCTCATCCGCCCCTTCCGTAATGACAAAGGGAATCCGGATACGGAGGCTGTAAATAAGGTTCCGAAATTCTGCCGCTGTCATGCACTCTTCGCCGGCGATGGGCGTATATAGGATTTTTTGGACGGCGCTTGCCCTTGTCAGGTGATATAGGATCCCCGTGCAATCTTTTTTTTGTAGCGCGCCAAATACTAGGGTGAGGGGCTGCCCAGACAGGTGCTTTTGCATGTACTGCCCTAGCTGCCTGGCTCCGTCCTCATTGTGAGCGCCATCCAGCAAAATTTTCCGGTCTCCCACTGCGGCCAGCTCCATTCTCCCCGGCCAGCAAACCTTTTGCAGCGCCTGCCGCACGGCCGTCTCCCCAATGGACATCTTCTTTGCCTGCAAAACTCGGACCGCCTCCAGGACCGCCTCCGTATTGTCGGCCTGATATCCGCCGCACAGGGACACCCGCAAGTTGGGATAGGCAAGCCGGGGCGTCTCCACGTCCAGTGTCTGTCCGGCCAGATCATCGCATAGAATGCGGGCCTCGCCTTCTCCAGCATATATATAGGGGCTTTGTTTCTGCCGGCATACTTGGCGCATGACCCTCTGAACGGAGGGGGGATTCGCCGCCAGGACAAGAGGCACGCCCTCTTTGATGATGCCGGCTTTCTCTGTGGCGATGGACATCACATCGCGCCCCAGCACCCGGGTATGATCCAGGCTGATGGAGGTGATCACCGTCAAAACGGGCTTCTTCACCACATTCGTGGCATCCAGCCTCCCGCCGACACCTGTCTCCACTATGGCGATATCCACCTCACTGCGGTAGAAATACAAATACGCCATGGCGGTCAGAATCTCAAAGAACGTGGCGTGATTCTCTCCGCGCCCTGTCATTTCTCGTATTGTATCCTGAATCTCATATCCTATTCTGACAAACTCCGCCTCGGAAATCAGCTGGCCGCCGATCCGGATCCTCTCGCGGTAGTCCTGCAGATGGGGAGACGTATAAAGCCCTGTGCGGTATCCCGCCTCCGTCAAAATCTGGTGAAGCATCGCACAGCAGGATCCCTTCCCGTTGGTGCCCGCCACATGGATAATGGGAATCCTATCCTGAGGATTCTGATACAAGGCCATCAGGCTCTTCATATTCTCTAAGCCATTTTTCCGACCGTACAGTGGAACCCGGTCCAGCCAGGCGGTCAGCTCTTCATACGGCGTCTGAGCTTTCTCGGAGGCTCGCGGCATAACCATCCACATCACCTTCCTTGCACTATTTTCCAAGCCGGGTGATCTGTTCCTCGATCTGGCGCATGAGAGCCTTGTATTTTTCTTCCTTGGCTCTCTCCTCCTCAACCACCGCCTGAGGGGCCTTTGCTAAAAATCCTTGGTTGGACAGCTTTTTCGCCACTCTCTCCATCTCGCTGCGGAGATTGTCCCGCTCTTTCTCTAAACGAGCTTTCTCTTTGGCCAGGTCTACTAGCTGGTCCAGGGGAATATAGACGACGGCCTTTTCCAGGGGAATGGAGACCGCGCTCTCCGGCACCCCTGTCCGGTCTCTCTGCACGACAACTTCGCTTGTATACGAGAGAGGCGCGAAAAATCCCGTGCCGCGCTGAAAGATATCGGCCGTCCTGTCGTCGCTGGTTACGATCCTGGCCATGGCCTTGTGCTTCGGTGAAACATTCATCTGTGCGCGAATATTTCGAATGCCGCGGATGGCTTCCTTCATAATCTCAATCTCTTCTTCTTCCGACGAAAAATTCCAGTCCTCCCGGTATTCCGGCCAGCTGGACAGCATGATGGTCTCCTCTTCCGGGCATACGTAGGAGAAAAGTTCCTCCGTGATGAAGGGCATGTAGGGATGCAGCAGCTTTAGCGCATTGATTAAAACTGTGCGCAGCGTCCACAGCGCGGCTGGCCGTGTGGGATCTTCCTTGTTGTAGAGGCGGGACTTCACCATCTCAATGTACCAGTCGCAGAATTCTTCCCAGAAGAAGTCGTTGAGCTTGGCCACCGCGATGCCCAGCTCGTATTTCTCCATGTTCTCCGTCACGTCTTTCGCCAGCCGGTTCACCTTGGACAGGATCCAGCGGTCTGCCGCCGTCAGCTCATCCAGTGTGGCAGCGGGCTCTTCATCCATATTCATCAGAATAAAGCGCGATGCATTCCAAATTTTATTGGCAAAATTGCGGCTGGCCTCCACTTTCTCCCAATAGAACCGCATGTCATTGCCAGGCGCATTCCCCGTCACTAGCGTAAACCGAAGGGCGTCCGCGCCGTATTTATCGATGACCTCCAGGGGATCGATACCATTGCCAAGACTTTTACTCATCTTACGGCCCTGGGAATCCCGCACAATCCCGTGGATAAACACATCTTGGAATGGGCACTCGCCTGTGTGCTCCAGCCCGGAAAACACCATGCGGACAACCCAGAAGAAAATGATATCGTACCCCGTCACCAACACGCTGGTGGGATAGAAATGCCGGAACTCCGGCGTGTCATCCGGCCAGCCTAAAGTTGAAAATGGCCACAGTGCAGAGCTGAACCAGGTATCCAGCGTATCTTCGTCCTGAACCCACTCTGCACCGCCACATTTCTCACACGGCCCTTCCGGCATGGCCCGGTCCACCACCATATGGCCGCACTTTGTACAATAGTACGCCGGTATCCGATGCCCCCACCAGAGCTGCCTGGAGATACACCAGTCCCGGATATTCTCCAGCCAGTGGAGATATACCTTGCCAAATCGCTCCGGGATAAAGTTGAGCTCTCCCTTCTTCAGGACCTCGATAGCGGGTTTCGCTAATTCCTCCATCTTCACAAACCATTGCTGCTTGACCATGGGTTCAATGACGCTGCGGCAGCGGTCATGGGTTCCCACGTTATGGGAATGTGGTTCCACATAGAGCAGATATCCCTGGTCCTCCAAATCCTGGACGATGGCTTTGCGCGCCTCATATCGCTCCATTCCGGCGTAACGGCCGCCCTTCTCATTGATATGTCCATCGTCGGTCATAATGCAGATTTGCTCTAAGTTGTGGCGCAGTCCCACCTCAAAATCGTTGGGATCATGGGCGGGCGTTATTTTCACAGCGCCGGTTCCAAATTCCCGGTCTACGTAGGCGTCGGCGATGACGGGAATTTCCTTATTGACCAACGGCAGGATGACGGTCTTTCCCACCACATCGGCATAGCGCGGATCCTCCGGGTGGACGGCCACAGCCGTGTCCCCCAGCATGGTTTCCGGGCGGGTGGTGGCCACCTCGATATAGCCGCTTCCATCCGCGTAGGGATAGCGGATATGCCAAAAATATCCCTGCTGCTCCTCGTGCTCTACCTCCGCGTCGGAGATCGATGTCTGGCATTCAGGACACCAGTTGATAATCCGGGATCCCTTGTAGATCAACCCCTTTTCATACAGGCGGATAAAAACTTCCAGCACTGCGCGGGATAATCCCTCATCCATGGTAAACCGCTCCCGCTCCCAGTCGCAGGAAGATCCCAACTTTTTCAGCTGCTTGATAATGCGCCCGCCGTACTCCTCTTTCCAACTCCAGGCCCGCTCCAAAAATCCGTCCCGGCCCAGATCTTCCTTTGTGAGGCCCTCCTCCGCCATGGCCGCCACGATCTTGACCTCCGTGGCAATGCTGGCGTGGTCAGTTCCCGGCTGCCAGAGCGTGTTATACCCCTGCATCCGCTTCCACCGGATCAAAATATCCTGAAGGGTATTGTCCAGCGCATGGCCCATGTGCAGCTGTCCCGTAATATTCGGCGGGGGAATCACAATGGTAAAAGGAGGCTTATCCTCCTCCACCTCTGCGTGGAAGTATCCTCTCTCTTCCCATTGGCGGTACAGCCGGTCCTCGACATTGGCCGGATCATATGTGGTTGGCAATTCTTTTCGCATAGTGTCCTCCATTCAGGCGCATCTGCGCCATTCTTTAATCGCAGTTGGTAAAATAAAAACGGTCCCCCATCCCTGTAAGGACGAAAAACCGTGGTACCACCTTATTTCACGGCAGGTGCGAAGCTGCCGTCTCATCGGCCTAACGCTGCCGCTGCGTCTCCGGTTGCGATCCCTCCATCTGCCAAGGACAAATGGGGCGGACTCTGGCCGAAACAGTTCAAAAGCGACCTTCCACCAACTGTGCCAAAGGAATCTCTCAGCCTCGAATCCCTCTCTCTGACGGCCAGCCCTGGTGTACTCCTCTTTCTCACAACTTTTCCCTGATCATAACTATAGCGGAAATCCAGCCCGCTGTCAAGGGGGCCTTCCTAAATATTCCTTACAATATTTCTTACAAAACCTTACGCCGCTGCGTCTGAAAATGTAAGAGAGGTCAGAAGCCGCTCCAAGGTATTGTCGTCCTTCACTGTCGTAAAGTTGGAATATGCCACTTGATAAATCCGGGTTCCCCGCGGAACTAAGCCAATCTGGATCACACAGGCGGCCTGCCCATATCCAACTTGGTAGGACAGCGTGAGCGCATCCACCGAACCATAGCGCCTGATTCGCGCCTTCTGCACGATCTCCGCATCCACGCTAAACGATTTCATGGACTTGGACAGCGTGCTCAACTCATCCATGATCGCTTCTAGCTCGGAGGCTGTCACCTCACTCTTCATTTCCATATAGGCGAAACTCAGATAGTCGATTGTCCCCCTGTCTCCCACAGGGCTGGCAAAGTATCCGTATAGGGCCAGTTTGTTCTCCTCGCCCAAAAGATTCATATTTTCTTGCAGCTTATCCGTGACCGCCTCCCAGGAGACAGCGCTCCAGCCAGCCGGAAAGCGGAAGGAGAGGTCCTGAACCGAATACGGCGCCCAATTGGCCGGCGGATTATCGCTGGCATCGGTGTACCCGCCTTTACAACTTGCGCCTGTCAATACCATGAAACAGAGAATACAGAGGAACAAAGCCTTTCTTGCCGTCCTGAATTTCATGGTTTACGGCTCCAGAGGAATGACAAAAATGCAAATAATATAAAAGACGATCCCCCAGCCCATACAGGCTGCCAGGGCCATGATCACTCTCACCAATGTGGAATCGATGTGGAAGTATTCGGCGATTCCTCCGCAGATGCCTGCGAGCTTCTGATCGGACTTAGAACGGTATAATTTTTTGGACATATCCATGGCGTTATCCTCCTATCTTTTCTGCTATTTCTATTATAGCGCAAACGAGAGAGAATTCAACAAAAAAATTATTAAAGATTTTGAAGGAGTCTTCTCGGCTATGGCGTCTAAAAGGATGAAAATGTAGAATGAGGACTACATCGCTTCTCCTCGCCGCTAACGCTTCGGAATGGAGGTTCTACCTATGAAACCAAAAAAATTGGGCGCTATCACCCTAGCCGTATCCTTAATCGCCTTGGGAATTCTGGTTCTCGTCAGCAATCTAGTGCCCTCCTTTCGCTTTACGGAATCCCTTAAGTACTTTATCCCCGTTGTGCTAATCGCTCTGGGATCGGAATTTTTCATTGTCAGCGCGGCAAGCCGTCGACGCGCTAAGGCTGAAGGCTGCGAAGAGCCTAGCCTTCAGTTTGATGGCAAGAGTATCGCTTTGCTGTTTGTGATCATCGTCTGCCTTTCGATCTATAGTCTCGTGATGGGTATTGTTGAGCATACGAGCCGGTACTACCGCTATGGATCCCGGGAACTGGACTCGCACTCCGCGGATGAAGATCTAGAGCTCCTTTATACCGGCACACATGAGATATCGGCCCGAAATCTCACCACACTCAAGGGCGTCAACCCCTTCGGAGATATCCAAATCGTAGGCGCCGATACCATGGACATTTCCATTGAGTACTCATTTCGGGCTACCCCTTCTTTCCAGGAGCGTGTCGGAACCATCGATGACAGCGCCTTTCGATTTCAAGCCGACGGCGATACGGCCTCCTTTGGCCTTTCGCCCTCCATTGCGCAGGCCGTGTCCTCCGACTCATCCGGCGCCAACGACATTCTAATCTCCTATGTAATTACAATTCCCAGCAACTTAGCTCTTGACCTAGCGCAGAGTTTTGGTACAATGGAGATTACCGGATGTTACAGCGCCATAACACTGGACGCCTCTTACAGCGATGTCTACCTCTCCGACATAGGGGGAGAGCTGAATCTAGACACGTCTTTCACCGATATAACCCTTGATGCCATTCATGCCCCGAGCCAATTGGTCTTGGAATATGGCTCCCTCAAGGGGTCCGTCGGCGCCCCCTTCTCCCTCACCTCCAATTTCTCTGACACGGACTTGACTGTGACAGAGGTTTTGGATGGCAACGTCAGTGTCAACAGTGAATATGGGGATGTCACATTGCGTCTGCCTTCTGATCAGAACGGCCATTTCGCCATCACCAGCAGTTTCTCTTCCCTGTATTGTCCCCTGTGGGGGCAGGACGGCGATTCTCTGGACTCGGAGATTCAACGGACTGTCGGTGAGGGGGGACCGGAGTTCACATTGGTTCAAGCCTTTGGCGATATGACGATTGCGTTTGAATAAACAGCAAATGGGGTGAAGCTTAATGGAGGACCTGGAGGCGTCCTTGGATTTTGACACCTTTATGTCAGAGTTCCAACATAAATTCTACAATTTGGCTTATAGCTATGTACAAAATGAAGCGGATGCCGAGGACCTGTGCCAGGAAATCTTTTTAAAGCTTTATATGAAGCAGTCTCAATTCCGTCATCAATGCCAGCTGTCCACCTGGTCGTATCGAATTGCGGTGAACACATGCCTGGATTTTCTCAGGAAGCAAAAACGGCGGCCTTCCCGCGTGGAATTGGATGCGGAAAGGGAGCTGTCCCCTCCATCCCAGGAGCCAGAATCCCGTCTGGTGCGGGAGGATACCGCTTCCCATATTCGCCGGCTGGTGGCTCAGCTGCCGGCCAAATATCGGGATGTCGTCATCCTGTATCACTTTCAACAGCTCTCCTATGAAGAGATCGCAAAAGCGCTGGAATTGCCGCTTCGCACCGTGGAAACGCGGCTCTATCGCGGCCGCAATAAGCTTAAAGAACAAATGATTCGGGAAATGGGAGGTGAGGATCTTGCAGTGCAGCAAGTACAAAATCTTAATCCATAGGCAACTGGAAGGGCGCGCGTCGGAGCTCGAGACCCGTCAGCTGCGCCAGCATCTGAATACTTGTCCCAGCTGTAGCCGTTATCAAGAAGAGACCGCGGCTTTGATGGAAGCGCTGCGCCTCACTCCCGTGCCCGCGCCGCCCGACCTGCAGGTTTGTGCCGCCCAGAGGATTCAAGCTCAGCGGCGGGAGACACCTTCCCGCAAGCCCCTCCCCACAACAGGGCTTTTGCTGGGAAGCAGCTGTATCGCGGCCGGCTGCCTCGTCCTACTTTTCTTTTTCTTGGGCGTCGATTTTCTTTCCCTTCCTGCCAGTATCTATGAGCATCTATCGCTGTTTGTCAGCAATTTTTCTGTATCCTTTGCGTCTCTGCTCAGCGGTCTGTCTACCTTCTGGGCGCGGTTTTCATCATTCTTTTAATTTGGAGGTTTCGCTATGCAACACACCAATCGCTTTCTGCTTTTTGTCGCATCCCTGATCCCAGGCGCCGGGCACATGTACCTCGGTCTCATGAAACGCGGACTGCATCTCATGGTCTTGTTTTTTTGTCTATTTAGCTTTTCCGTATCCTTCGATCTCTTCTTTTTCACCAGCCTGATCGGCGTGGCGGCGGTGGTCGTCTGGTTCTATTCCTTCTTTGACTGTCACCATCTGCATCACCGCATTGCGGCCGGCGAGTCCGTCCCCGACGAGGGCTTTCTCACTACCTTCGGCGTGGCCCTTCTCCTCATCGGGACGGGCGGCTTCGCGCTGATCGGCAACATTTTCTCCTTCCTGAACCGCTTCCTGATGGGCGGCGTGCTCCGCACACTGTCCAATCTGTTCTTCCCTCTGCTTCTCATTGCCCTCGGGCTCTTGATTCTCTATCAGACGAAGAGGCGTTCCGATGGGCAGGAGCCCCTTCATTTTGATCGGTTCTTTAAAAAATCAGGCGGGGCTGACCCTGATTCGGAGCCTCATGATACGGCGCAACCGTAACCGTTTTCGTTATACGGTGTCCGGCGGTTGTTGCGTCCCGCCTTCATCCTCCCCCTGTCCTTTTTCGCCTCCTTGGATTCCTCGCTTCTTCTGAAACAAAGACTTTCGTTTTCTCCGCCCCCACCGGGGATCCTTTTCATCCGCGACAACCAACCACTTCTCCTCCGGCACTCGCCTCTTTGTCAGCCGTCTGTCTACGGTCTCCCGCAGAAGGCAGTACAGGACGGAGCAGAGGGGAACGCTGATCAACATGCCCGTGATGCCGGATATGCTGCCGCCCAGCGTGACAGCAGCCAATGTCCACAGGCTCGGCAGCCCGACAGAATTTCCCACCACTCGGGGATAAATGAAATCCCCCTCAACTTGTTGCAAGACGATTATAAAGAGAACAAACCATACCGCTTTCAGTGGACTGACCATGAGAATCAGGAATGCCCCCACCGCAGTTCCGATCAGTGCGCCAAAAATTGGGACAAGTGCGGTAAACCCCACCAAAACCGATATCATAGCGGCGTAAGGCAGCCGCATGATCGCCATGCCGATAAAGCACAGAACCCCAATGATGACCGCCTCCGTAAACTGTCCCGTAATAAAGTTGGAAAATATGCGGTGCGATAGGCGCCCAATCCGAAGGGCCTCATCCACTTTGGCCTCCGGGATAAAGGCGTACAGAATCCGCTTAATTTGACTGGATAGCTTTTCCTTTTGGAATAAAATATAGAAGGAGATGACAAGCCCCAGTACAAAGTTAACAACCCCGGTCACCACGGAAGCCGCTGCGCTGACGGTACCGGATACTATGCTCGTGGCCCCATTCTTGAAAAAGCCAGTCAACGTATTGATGACTGTCTTCCAGTCCAGACTTTGGGAGGTAATCGACTCAAAGGTCAGATCATATTTTTCCGCCAGCTCTGTG
>CAUFVC010000043.1:0-10592 GCA_959029275.1 uncultured Eubacteriales bacterium
GATAAGATCAATACCATGGAGTAAGGGGAATGAGAATGAATCTAGGAACGGTCTATCAGGTCAGAGGAATCGTTACGAAGCTTATCAAGCAGTATGAGTTCGTGTTGAAGATTCTGCTGAAGTTCGCTGCCTTTTTGCTGATCTTTCAGCTGATCAGCGGGTACGATGGCTTTACGGGCAAAGGAATCTACAACGCGCTTCCTGTCCACATGCTTCTGGCCATGGCGGCGGTGCTGCTGCCACATCGATGTGGAGTATTGCTCTCCTTTGTTTTAGCTATTATTAATATGACGCAGGTTTCACTCATAGGCGGGATCATAGGTGGCGCTTTTTTAGTCATCCTATACATTGCCATTGCCAGGTTATTTCCCGATCATGTCTATATGCTGCTTATAGTGCCGCTGTGCATTAAGCTAAAGATGTATCTTTTAGTTCCCCTGTTTGCCGGGCTTTTTGTGGGAAGTATATCCATTGTCCCCATCATAGGGGGAACCCTGCTGTGGGGATTTATCCAGGTTCTGCCAAAGTTTCTTGAGATGGAGCAGGGCGCCCTGGACGAGCTGCCGAAGATGGTATCGGACGTTGTGGTGTATAGTTTGGAACAGATTTTCCGCAATGAGACGCTTATCTTTTTAGTTTTCGTCTTTTCCGGCGTCGTATTGCTAGTCAATCTGCTCAATAAAATCAGCATGAACTATATCCATTACATTTCCATCGCTGTGGGAACGGTTATGGGGATGGTGTGCCTGATTGTGGGTAAGATCGCGCTGGGCCTGGATTGCGGGTATGTTGCCATTATTCTGTTAAGCCTTTTGAGTCTGGTGCTGGTGGGGCTGTTGGAATTCATGCACATGGCTTTGAATTATCAGGCCGCTCAAAAGATTGCCTTCGAGGATGACGACTATTATTATTATGTCAAGGTCATCCCCAAGATCAACATGGGCAAGATGCGGCGAGAGATCAAGAAGATTACCGGTGCCGACGCGGCTCAGGATACGGTCCGCGCGTCAGAATGGGAGAGGCCGCCGAGGAGCGCTGAGCAAAAGCCATTGCAGAGGGAAGCGCGGACCCCGGAAGAGAGGAGCCGGGCTGCAAAGCAGGAAAAACCGTCTCTTATCAACACCATTCGGAAATCGTTTGATACCAAGAAAAAAGACAAAGACGAGGAATAGCCTTAAAGCGGAGGGGAGCGATGCCCCTCCGCTCTTATGGTTCACCCCTTAAGCGGACTAAACTTTTATTACGCAAATTGTAAAGTAATTGCCAGAAAAATTTTATATAAGTTCCCGATACGGCCTTTTTTTTTACTGGAAAGAATGGTATAATAAAAGTGGCTATCGGAATAGGCAAGGGCGGATGGCAGACAGGGGTGTAACCATGGAAGAGTTTGTTCGGTCTTTCTTTGAGGTTGATACAAATATAAGCGCCTGGGCGCTTCCAGACATACGGATTACGGATATCATCGATATATTGGTCATAGCCTTCATCATCTATGAACTTTTGATATGGTTTCGTAAGACGAGAGCCTGGATTCTGCTCAAGGGGATCTTTTTCCTCTTTGCATTTGCAGGCGTCTCGGCTGTTTTACAGCTCAATATGACACAGTGGATTTTTAAGGCCACGATCAATGTAGGGATCATCGCGGTCATTATCATATTTCAGCCTGAACTCAGACGGGCGCTGGAGCAGATCGGCCGAGGGAGCTTTCTGTCCTCGCTCTTTACTGTGGAAACCCATACGCTGTCCGAGGAGAATGTGGAGGCGCTGGTCTACGCCATGGAGCAGATGTCCTCTGTGAAAACGGGTGCGCTGATCGCCATCGAACAGGAAGTCGCCCTGGGGGAATATGAGCAGACGGGAATCCCCATCGACGCAGCCATAAGCTCACAGCTGGTCATGAATATTTTTGAGCACAACACCCCTCTCCACGACGGCGCCATGATCATACGGGAGGATCGCATCGTGTCGGCCACCTGTTATCTACCGCTGTCAGAAAATCAGGGGATCAGCAAAGAGCTTGGAACCCGGCACCGGGCGGCGCTGGGCCTCAGTGAGATCTCGGACAGCAAGATATTCGTGGTCTCCGAGGAGACAGGGCATATTTCCATGGCCTACGGCGGCCAGCTCTACCGCCATATCGACGGAGATTTCATCCGGCGGGAACTTCTGGGGGAGAAGCGGAAAAAAGTGAATAAGCTGAAAGCCAGGCTCATGCGCAAGAAGGGCGGTGATTGACCGTGAAGAAAGAGATCCTGGAATTCTTTACGAGAAACTGGATTTGGAAGCTGATCGCCATTGTCTGCGCCACGCTGGCTTGGTTTCTCTACATCAACCTGGAGGATCCCATCAGCAAGCGGGCCTTCACGGTCAAAGTTGAGATCCTGAATGAGCAGGAAGCGGAGAGCAACAACGACCAGACCATTGAGTACGATCCCAGCGATTTTACGGTTGCCGTTTGGGTGCGGGGAAGGCGCTCCGAGCTGGACGATTTCAAGGCCTCCTACATCACGGCCACCGCTGATTTCAAAAACATTCAGCCGGGCAAGAGCCAGGTCAACGTTCAGTACACCTTAAACGCCGGAAAAGCGGGAACCTTTGAGCTGATGGATGACAAAAATGTTCACACCATTGAGGTGAAGGTGGAGAGCAATATTACGGTGAATCTGCCCCTCGAATATGAGATCGAGGGCACCCCGGCGGATGGGTACGTCCGGCTGGAGGACGATTCCACCGTGTATGCGTCCCCGGATGTGATCAGCATCTATGGGGCGGAGTCAAAAGTCAATGCTGTCAAGACGGCGAAGGTCATCGTGAATATTGACGGCGCGACGGCCAGCCTGCCGGCAAAGGGCGAGGTTCTGCTTCTGGATCAGGATGGAAATTCCATCCCGAGAAGTTCCTTCAAACTGGTCTCCGCCAACTTGGCGTCGGTGTACGTGTCTATCTATAAGACTAAGACCATTTCCATCCTGTCCAATATTACAGGAACCACGCCGGATGGATATGTTTATATGAAGGACGCCGCGCTGTCGCAGACGCAGATAACCGTCTACGGCTCCGAGGTGGACGTGGCGAAGATTGACCGCCTGGTGCTTCCGGAGGTGACGCTGGACACCTGTACAGGCAATTTTGAACAGGAATACGACTTGGAGACCATGCTGGAGGCGGCTACGGATGGGACTGTCCACCTGTACAACCCCGAGTCTAGGACAGTTAATCTGACCTTTACCATCGAAAAGAAAGAAGTTGCCAATCTCGCACTGCCGCGGGATCAGATCGAGATTGTAGGCTTAAGCGCCCTTTATGAGGCATCCATTCCCGCAGACAGTGTGAATATCAGCATTACGGGTCTCCCCGCGGATCTGGAGACAGTCGATGTGGCCAATCTAAAGGGCGAGATCGATGTCAGCACACTTTCGGAGGGGCTCCAGTCGGTGAGCCTGGAGATCACAGGACTGCCGGACGGTGTGACGATATATGGATCGCAGCCGGTTGTATCCGTGCAGATGACTCTGATCCAGCCGGACCCGGGATCATCCGTACCGATCCCTGACCTGTAGGAGATGCAGAGAGATGACCGCCAGAGCTGGCGGCCATTTCTTGGCTATGGGATTTGCGTGCAGGTGGAGTAAAACAATTCGACGTAGATAGATATGGAGGGAATAAAGTGGGACGATTATTTGGAACAGACGGAGTTAGAGGTTTGTATGAAAAGGAGCTGACGCTACAGTTGGCCTACGCGCTTGGCAGAGCCGGCGCACAGGTTTTGGCTGAAAACCGGCGCCATAAGCCGGTCATCGCGCTGGGACGGGATACTCGATTTTCCGGACCCATGCTGGAGGAAGCGCTGGTAAAGGGCATCTGTTCAACAGGCGCGAAGGCGCTTTTGCTCGGCGTGGTTCCAACGCCGGCGGTTGCCTATCTGACGAGGCATTACGGGGCGGACGCGGGGATTGTGATCTCGGCTTCCCACAATCCGGCGAGGGACAATGGCATCAAATTTTTTAACCACGAGGGATACAAGTTGCCGGACGCCGTCGAGGATTCCATCGAGGACCGCATCGAGGCTGAGGGGATGCTTGCCAAGCCGGTGTCGGAGCCGGAGCAAATTCGGGTGGAGGACATCCACGGGCAGGCGGTGGCAGACTATGTTGACTTTGCCGCATCGATCCCCGCCGCGCCCTTTAAGGGACTAAAGGTCGTCCTCGACTGCGCCAACGGAGCAGCCAGCGAGACAGCGGAACGGACATTTCGCAAGCTCGGGGCTGAGGTCAGCGCCATCTTCACCGAGCCGGATGGGTATAATATCAATGACGGCTGCGGCTCCACCCATATGGAAGCGCTACAGCGGACGGTGCGGGAGGGAGCGTTCGACGTCGGCTTTGCATTCGACGGGGACGCGGACCGCTGTTTGGCCGTGGACGCCAGGGGCAACCTCGTGGATGGCGATCAGATTATGGCTCTCTGCGCCACCCGCATGAAACAAAAGGGACTGCTGAGACAAGATACCATCGTCGTGACGGTGATGAGCAATCTGGGCCTGCATCGTTTTGCGGAGAAGGCGGGGATGCGCCTGGAGGTCACCAAGGTGGGGGACCGCTATGTGTTGGAGAGAATGCTGGAGCGGGGATACAACATCGGGGGAGAGCAATCCGGGCATGTCATCTTTTTAGACGACAATACCACAGGGGACGGCCTGCTGTCCTCTCTCCATGTATGCCAGGCCATGCTGGAGTTAAACCAGCCATTGGAGGAGTTGGCGGGCTTGATGCAGGTGCTGCCCCAGGTTTTGCTCAACGTACACGCCACAAAGGAACAGAAAGAGCGATATGAGCAGGATCCGGCGGTTTCAGCGGAGATCGCCTCCGTTGAAAAGCAGTTGAAGGGGGCAGGACGGGTGTTGATCCGCCCCTCGGGGACGGAGCCTTTGATCCGCGTGATGCTGGAGGGCGAGCATCCGGATGAGATCCAGGAGTGCGCACACCGCATTGCGAAAGCCATTGAAAATGTAAAATGATATCGCGGTAAGCGGTTGGGAGTCCAATTGAGGAGAGCGGCGTTTTCGGATGAAGCATGGTATAGACCAAAATGAATAGTGGTCTATACCATGCCGATAAAAGATTCGAAAACGCCGTCCTTTTTCTTGTCTTTCTCCATATAGTGCAGTATACTTAAGTGTACTTTGGTCATGATAGCATGGGAGGGATTTGTATGTGTGGAATAATTGGATATGTCGGAACCGATCGAGCGACGGATGTGATTTTAGACGGACTGTCGAGTTTAGAATATCGAGGCTACGACTCGGCGGGAATCGCAATTCATGACAGGGGCCTGCGGCTCCGAAAGGCAAAGGGAAGGCTTTCGAATCTTCGGGATCAGATCGAGGAGTGTCAATTCCCAGAAGGACATATGGGAATCGGCCATACCCGTTGGGCGACCCATGGAGAGCCGTCCGATGTGAATTCGCACCCTCATCTGGACGATGGACGCCACATTGCGGTGGTCCACAATGGGATTATCGAAAACTTTAGCGAGCTGCGCGAAGAATTGCAGGCGAAAGGGGTCCGCTTCTACTCTGACACCGACACAGAGGTGATTCCCAATCTGATTTATCAATACTATCGCCGCTGCGGCAGCGCCATGGAAGCCATA
The DNA here is from genome assembly GCA_959029275.1 of uncultured Eubacteriales bacterium. GTDB lineage: Bacteria > Bacillota > Clostridia > Lachnospirales > Bianqueaceae > Bianquea. The sequence continues at coordinate 5,653 of CAUFVC010000043.1, forward strand.
CGGCTAGCGGCTGGCGATATGCGGGGGTCCTACGCATTAGGCGTGATCTTTGCCGACGACGCAGAGCGGCTGTACGCCGTGCGGAAGGATAGCCCCTTGATTCTGGGGAGAGGGGACGGAGAGAATTTTATCGCCTCCGATATCCCTGCCATTCTGCCCTATACGAGAGATATCTATCTGCTCAATGACAATGAGATTGCCGTTTTGGACCGAAAGTCCATTGAGATCTACGGGGCTGGCGGAGAAAAAGTGGAGCGGGAGATCTTCCACGTCCATTGGGATGTAAAGGCGGCGGAGAAAAATGGGTATGCGCATTTCATGCTCAAAGAGATTTATGAGCAGCCGGAGGTGGTAAAAGCCACGATTCTGCCGAGGCTATCCCCGAGCGAAGATCATGTGAGATTGGATCGGATTCATCTGACCAAGGAGGAACTGGACAACACGGATCGAATCTATATCGTGGCCTGCGGCACGGCTTATCACGCCGGTCTAGTGGGAAAATACCTGCTGGAGAAGATGGCGCGCCTCCCCGTGTGGGCGGAGACCGCGTCGGAATTTCGGTATCGGGATCCGGTCCTTGACGAGCGCAGCCTTGTCATTGTGATCAGCCAATCGGGGGAAACGGCGGATACGCTGGCGGCGCTTCGAATGGCAAAAAAGGCCGGCGCGCGGGTTATGGCTGTCGTGAACGTCGTGGGATCCACCATGGACCGGGAAGCTGAAAACGTTTTGTATACCTGGGCGGGCCCAGAGATTGCCGTGGCTTCCACCAAGGCATACTCCTGCCAGCTGGCGGCCATGTATCTGTTGGTCCTGCATCTGGCCAGTCTTCGGGGAGCTTTATCCCGGGAAGAGTTTGCGGTTCTGCGGCGGGAGCTGTACGCACTGCCGGAGGGGATCCAGTCCATTCTGGATCGAGCGGAATCGATCCGCCAAACAGTTGCGTCCACAGTGCAAAAGAGTGTATTCTATATTGGCCGCGGACTCGACTATTATGCCAGCATGGAGGGCTCGCTGAAGCTGAAGGAGATCGCCTACATCCACAGCGAGGCATACGCGGCGGGAGAGCTGAAGCACGGGCCGATTGCCATGATTGACAGCGATACGTTGGTTATCGGCTTGGTCACGCAGCAGGAGCTAACGGAGAAGACGGTGAGCAATCTTAAGGAAGTGAAGGCCCGCGGTGCAAAGGTCATCTGTATCGCGGAGGAGGGAAATGAGAAGGTGACGGAGGCCGCTGACGAGGTTATCTGGATCCCCAAGAGTCATCCCATGGCCGCATCGCTGCTGGCCAATATTGTGCAGCAGCTATTTGCCTACTATATGGCGGTGAAGCTGGGGAATGATGTGGATAAGCCGAGAAATCTGGCCAAGTCTGTGACGGTTGAGTAGGCTGCCCCCGCTGCAAAGCGGAACCGCGGCAGGCGCCGGCACACTCCCTTCTAGGTAGACAGGTGGAAATCAATCTGTTTACTTAGGAGGGAGTTTTTTTGTCGGAGAGCGGATTCAGGCCCTAGGAAAAACCGAAAAAAATGATAAACCTCTTGTGTTGTCTGTTAGAATTTGATACAATGAATACGCATGCATAGCTAAGGAGTGAATGCAAGGGAGGAACGGTATTTGCCAAGAATATTCAAGAAAAGCGTTTTCAAATTTGTTCAATCGCAATGGGGCAAAGAGGATGAAGATACCGATATCGTGTTCGAGGACATGGAAGAATTTTTCGTGGACATGCTCAAGAAGCGGGACTGGATTTTGGATGATCAGACGTGGAATGACATGGATATGAATCGTGTCTTTCGCAAGGTGAACCGGACATTTTCATCGTCAGGCCAACAGGTGCTGTACAATATGCTGCGGACACTTCAATTTGATGAGGCGGAGCTCAAGAGACGGGATCGGCTCATTGATTTTTTCCAGCACAATAAAGACGAGCGGGAGAAGTTATCCTGTGTTTTTTATTTCTTAGGGAAAGAGGGATATGACGGCGCGGCGTCCATTTTATATAAAGGGATGCCCAGCTTGCCGGACTACGCTTCGTGGGCGCCGGTTTTGACGGTCTGCATGATCCTCTCCATCTTGTCGGTGTTCCTCATCGGAGTCAGAGCCCTGGTTCCGATTCTAATCATGTTTATCGTCAACACCGTCTTTCACAACAAGCTCAATGCTCACACGGAAGCCACCATGCCCGCCATCAAGTACATCGGAAAGATGATCTATGCGGCGAAGGTGATCGAACAGCTGGGATATCCACAGCTGCAGAAGGACTACAACGAATTTTTTGGCAAGTGTGCGGTCAAGTGTGCCACCATCTTGAAAAAGGCCAGGAGCGTAGGTCTGGGGGGCGGTGATCCCTTTGGGCTTTCTGAATACGCGAAGATGCTGTTTCTCTCGGAGGCGAGAGGTTTCTTGCGGGCCTTGAAGCATGTGGAGGAGAATGTGGCGGTCCTGCGCGTTCTCTATCGGAAGCTGGGGGAGTTGGATGCATTTCAGTCCGTCGCCTCCTACCGGAGAGGGCTGCGCGTCTTCTCCAAGCCCAAGTTCGTTGAGGCGGGGCAGTATATTCACGCCGAAAGCGTCGGGCATCCGCTGTTGAGCAATCCGGTTTATAATTCCATCACCATCGATCACAAGAATATTTTGGTGACCGGCTCGAATATGTCGGGAAAATCCACCTTTCTTCGCACTGTCGCCATCAATTCCGTCTTTGCCCAGACCATCTACACCACCGTGTCAAAACAGTATGAGACCTCATTTTTTAATATCTTGACATCCATCAGCCCGAGCGATGATCTGCTGGAGGGGAAGAGCTATTATATGGCGGAGGCTCAGGCCCTTCTGCGGATGGTCAATGTCCTGGAGGAAGACAGGTGCTCCCTGTTAATCATCGATGAGATTTTCCGCGGGACCAATCCACTCGAAAGGGTGGCGGCGGCTTCGGCCCTCCTGCAATACTTTGCCAAGCGAAACACATTGGTCATTGTGGCGACCCACGATATGGAGATTACGCAGAATGTGGATGCAGATTATACCAGCTACCATTTTTCCGAGAATGTCACCCGTGATTCCCTCGATTTCGATTATAAGTTGAAGGAGGGACCTCTGACAAAGCCAAACGGCATCCGCATTCTGGAGTATATCGGGTACCCGGAGGAGATCACGGACAGGGCGTATGCCAACACAGGGTATGATGCGGAGACAGAGAGAGAGGAGTTGCGCCAGGATGGAGACTAGAGAAGAAGCCTTTGCAGGGATGCTTAATGTAGAAATCGATTGCGACTGCGGACGAACCCACAAAGCCGCCATCGATCGAATCATCATTGGAAGAGGGGCCTTGGACCAGCTTCCGGAGATTATGCAGGAGCAGGGGAAGGATAGCGCTTTCCTGCTGGCGGACGAGACGACATGGCAGGTGGCGGGCATACGCATCGAAGAACTGCTGCGGCAGCAGTCGATCCGGACTTACGCCTATGTATACCGGCGGGATGGCGCCTTGGAGGCGGACGAGAGGGCGGTTGAGGAAGGGTGCGAGGCGGTGGCGCAGCTGGAGGAGAGACCGTCGGTCCTCATCGCTGTCGGATCCGGAACGCTGAATGATCTGGGAAAAGCAGTGGCCTACAGGGCGGGATGCCCCCAGTGGGCCGTCGGCACCGCGCCCTCCATGGATGGCTATGCGTCCACCGTGGCGGCTCTCACAAAGAATGATATCAAGATTTCGGAGTATTATGATCCTCCCGCCGTGATCATCGGGGATACACAGATTATGCAGACAGCGCCTCGCTCCATGGTTTTGGCCGGGATCGGGGACATGGCGGCCAAGTACAATGCGATATTGGAGTGGAGGATCAGCCATCTGGTAAACGGAGAGTACTATTGTGCCTTCATAGCCGACGGTATGCTGGAAACGACGGACCAAATTATGAAGCTAGCCCTGGAGGCCCCAACAGAGGGCCCTCTCCCCGATGAGCTGTTAGAGCGGTTGATGGAAGGGCTTGTGGCCTCCGGAATCTATATGAGCTATACGGGTTCCTCCAGAGCCGCTTCCGGTGCGGAGCACCATCTGTCCCACTTCTGGGAGATGTGGCTACAGCTGTCGGGAAAACCGCCGATTTTTCACGGCGTCAAGGTCGGGGTGGGGTCGATTATTTTGGATAGGCTCTACCGAGAATTTCTTCCCTATTCCATCCCCCAGCGGGAGGCACAACAATTTCTAGAACAGTTTGATGAGGAGGCCGACAGGGCGGAGATAGCGGAGGTCTACGGAAAAGCGGCGCCTACGGTTCTGGCCGATTACGATTTTCAGCGGGACGTCCGCTTGCAGCGGCTGGAACGCCTCGTTCGACTAAAACCACAGATCGATGAGGAGATTACCCGGATGCTGCCCCGGCTGGATCTGATGAAGCAGGCCATGCTCCATATAGGGGCCACTGTGGATTGGAGGCAGCTGCCAGGAATTACGGCCAGAGAAGTCCGGCTGGCGATTCTCCGGGCAAAGGAGATTCGCCCTCAGTATACGATTTTACAGATGGCACTGGAAACCAGGTTTCCCCTGGAGGATTTCGCGGCCCGGATCCTTCGCGGCGGCGCGGAGCCGGAGCAGCGCCAGGAAAATCCGGTGCCTCAGCCCGCGGAAAGCGCAGATGGCAGAGAACAAATGGAACTGAATTTAACCAATCTTGATAGAATGGAGGAAACGGACATGGAAGACGAGAGAAATGCACAGGAGGAGATAGCTGCTGAGGAGGTTGCGGCGGTTGAAGCGGTAGCCCAGCCCCAGGAAGAAAAGAAGCCGGCAGATGCAAAGCGGCGGGGACGCCCTAAGAAAGAGGAAGGCGAAGCGAAACCGAAGGCGCCGGCCAAAAAGGCCACGGTGAAAAAAGCGCCGGCCACCAAGAATCCGGCGAATGCCTCCCCAGCAAAGAAAAAAGCGGCGGAGAAGG
>CAUFVC010000044.1:0-10546 GCA_959029275.1 uncultured Eubacteriales bacterium
TTCTCCAGACTCTGCCGAACGGCCTCCACAGCTCCCTGGGTATCCGCCTTCACGACGATGTTTAGCTCTTTCACGCTGCCCGCCTTGATCTGGTTAAAGAGGTCGTCAAGGGATACCTTCTTTGTCCCCTCCATAAGCTTCTCTCTGTCTTTCGCGCTGACCTTTTCCGAGAGTTGCCTCGCCTCTTTTTCATTCTTGGTGACGAAGAACCGCTCACCCGCGGAGGGCACTTCCGAGAGCCCTATGATCTCAACCGGCTTGGACGGTCCGGCGCTCTTCACCTTGCGCCCCTTATCGTCCTGCATCGCTTTTACTTTGCCGAAGGATCTGCCAACGACGATACAATCTCCGATCTGTAGCGTTCCACTCTGCACCAAAACGGTGGCAACTGCGCCCCGCCCCTTGTCGAGCTCCGCTTCAATAATAGTGCCCGCCGCCGGTTTATCCGGGTTCGCCTTCAATTCTTTCATATCCGCAACCAGGAGAACCATCTCCAGCAGCGTATCGATGCCATCGCCCTTTAATGCGGAGACGGGTACGCAGATAGTCGACCCGCCCCAATCCTCGGGGATCAGCTCATACTCCGATAATTCCTGCATGACCCGGTCGGGATTTGCACCCGGCTTATCCATTTTATTGATCGCCACGATGATATCGACGCCAGCTGCTTTGGCGTGATTGATGGCTTCTACGGTCTGCGGCATAACGCCATCGTCCGCGGCGACCACAAGGATGGCGATATCCGTCACCTGTGCGCCGCGCATACGCATGGCGGTAAATGCCTCGTGGCCGGGCGTATCCAAAAACGTTATTTTCCGCCCGTCGATCTCCACCACCGAAGCGCCGATCTGCTGTGTGATCCCACCAGCTTCCCCTGCTGTCACTTTCGTCTTGCGTATGGTGTCCAACAGGGATGTCTTGCCGTGGTCAACGTGCCCCATCACCACAACGACAGGAGGACGCTCTTTTAAGTTGGCCGGATCCTCCGGTTTTTGCTCCGCTTCGAGGTAGGAGGCAAAGATGTCCTCCTCCACCATGGGTTCCACTAGAATGCCCATATCCAGCGCGACCTCTTCCGCCTTTTCGAATTCAATCTGCTGGTTTAAGCCGGCCATGATGCCTTTGAGCATTAAGCTCTTGATAATCTGAGCGGAAGGCTTTTTCAGATACTCTGCGAACTCCTTGACCGTCATCACCTCGGGGAGCGATACGACCTTGATCTCTGGCTCTGCCGGTTTTGTCTCCTGCACCGGCTGGGGCTTAGCGGCTTTCGGCTTTTTCACTTTCGGCTGTTTGCTCTCCAGTCGCCCGTCGTCCATAGGCACTTCCGTCATCCTGATACTCTTTTTGCGGCCGTACTCTTCCGTGCCGGCCGGCTTTCCTTTATCCTTTCGATTGCGGTCTGTCTTCTTTGGCTTTTCTTCAATTTTGGGGCGCTCGGGTATGATGAGCGTATCAGCGGAACCTCCCTGTGCCGGGCGCGGACCCCTCGGCTTTGCGTCGAAAGGACGGGCGCCTCCCTGATTGCGCTGCGAATCATATGGCCGGCGCGCGCCTCCCTGTCCGCTCTGGTCACTGGCTCTCCGATATCCGCCCTGTCCCTGCCGGTTTTGATCGCCGCTGCGGTTGGGGCGCTCCCCGCCGTAGGGCCTCGACTGCCCCTGGGATCGGCCCTGCTGATCCCCGTTTCTCATAGGGCGATCTCCGCTGTTGGGCCGCTGGCCCTGGGGCCGGCCCTGCTGGTCGCCGTATCTCGCGGGGCGTTCCCCGCTGTTGGACCGCTGGCCCTGGGGCCGGCTCTGCTGGTCGCTGTATCTCGCGGGGCGTTCCCCACTGTTGGACCGCTGGCCCTGAGGCCGGCTCTGCTGATCACGATTTCTGGGGGATTCCGCCGGCCGGCTCGCCGCCTCATTCCCGGCTTTTCCCGCCTGGGACGCAGCTGCGGCACGATTCTCTGGCTGCGGTTTTTCCTCTGCAAGCTGCGGTTTTCCTGCTGCCAGCTGTGGTTTTTCTGCTGACAGCTGCGGCTTTGCTGCTGACAGCTGTGATTTTTCTGCTGACAGCTGCGGCTTTGCTGCTGACAGCTGTGATTTTTCTGCTGCTTCTGCCTCCGGCTTCTTCTCCGGTATGGGCTCCGATTTTATCTCGGGTTTCGGCGGTTCCTTTTTCATTTCCGCCTTAGCCCTATCCGGGGCCGCATTCTCCGTCTTCGGCGTCTCTGGCTTTCCTTCGGCGCCGGTCCCCGGCTTGACTTCCGCCTTTCTCACCGCCTGTCTGGGCGGCGCGGGCCGCTTCACCGCTGGCTTGCCAAACATTCCCCTGACCTTGTTAACCTCTCCGGGCTCCAGCGTGCTCATGTGGTTTGGCACGAATACCCCGATGGTCTCCAATTTTTTCATGATGTCCTTGCTGGAAACATCTAATTCTTTCGCTAACTCATGTACTCTAATCTTTGTTGACACGATTCATCCACCCTTCGGTCTCATTCACTATATCCTTGACTTCCATCTCTTCCGCTCGCTCATCTAGCCATTTTCGTATCGATTTTGCAAAGCCCTCCTCGCAGACGGCGGCACATGACCGCTCTTCCTTTCCCAGCGCTTTCCCCAAAACTTCTTTTGTAAAAGGCAAGGTCAGCAGGCTGACTTGATAGTACGCGCATCGGTTGGCAAACTTTTTTTTGGTATTCTTGGATGCATCCTCGGTCACCAGAACCAACTTTGCCTCCCCCGACCGAACCGCTGTCTCGCAGCGAACTTCGCCGGCGGCAAGTTTACCCGCCTTATAACATAACCCTAAAAGGGAAAGTATTTTTTGATTATTCACCGGCCTTCATCTCATTTCGCAGAATATCCACTAGCTCCGGACTGATGGCGACTTGCAGGGAGCGCTCCAGTCCTTTTGTTTTGATTGCCTTCTCCAGACATTCAGGGTTGGCGCAGATGTACGCGCCTCTTCCAGATTTCTTCCCCGAAAAATCCACGCTCAGCATCCCCTCCGGGTCCCGAACGATCCGAATTAATTCTCTCTTATTTTTCATCTCCTGACATCCCGTACACCTGCGCATGGGAATTTTCCGTGTCTTCATCTGGGTCCCTCCTATTCTTCCTCTACATAGGCGTCCTCGTAAAGTATATCATCCTCCGCGTAGTCTTCGCGGTTTTGGGCTTCTTCCTGCGACTCGCTCTTGATATCGATCTTGTATCCTGTCAGCCTGGCGGCCAGGCGCGCATTCTGCCCTTCCTTTCCAATGGCCAGGGACAGCTGATAATCCGGGACAACCACCGTCGCGGTAAATCCCTCCACATCCGCCTCCACGCTGGCAACTTTGGCCGGGCTCAGCGCCGCAGCGATGAACTCGTCGGGGGCGCTGCTCCAAACGACAATGTCGATCTTCTCGCCGGCCAACGCATCCACGATGACGTTAACTCGGTTCCCGTTAGGTCCAACGCAGGCTCCCAGCGGGTCCACCTGGGGATCTTTGCTGTGAACCGCGATCTTGGTCCTGGACCCCGGCTCTCTGGCAATGCTCTTGATCTGTACGATGCCATCATGTATCTCCGGGACCTCCTGCTCAAACAGCCGTTTGACCAGCTCCGGGTGCGTCCTGGATACAAGAACCTGCGGTCCCTTGGGCGTGTTTTTGACTTCCAGCACATACACCTTAATTCTCTGATTCATGGTGTACTGCTCAGTCGGAACCTGCTCGGCGGGACTGAGCAGCGCTTCGATCTTGCCCAGGTTCACAAATACATTTTTCTTTTCCTTGCGCTGGACCAGCCCTGTCACGATGTCCCGCTCTTTACTCTTGTATTCATTGTAGATGATATTCCGCTCCGCTTCCCGGATCTTCTGCACTACGACCTGCTTTGCGTTCTGCGCGGCGATCCGCCCGAAATTGCGCGGCGTCACCTCCACGTCGCAGATGTCGCCGACCTGGTAGCGCGCATTGATCTTGACCGCATCCTCGGGACTGATCTCCAAGGCCGCGTCGCTGACCTCCTCGACGACGGTCTTCTGGGCAAAAACCTTGACGGTTCCCTTCTCGCGATCCATGGTCACTTTGATATTTTGCGATGTTCCAAAATTCTTTTTGCAGGCCGTTACCAGTGAAGCTTCAATGGCTTCGAATACGATCTCCTTGTCGATCCCTTTTTCCTTCTGAATCTGTTCTAAGGCCTGAATAAACTCATTCATTGCATTGCTTCCTCCTATTTATGTTCATCCATGTCCGCCGCTAAAAAATGACCGCGAGACGTATGCTGGCAATTTCCTTTTGACCGAGGCAGACGGCGGCGCCGTTTTCCAGCTCCAGTTCAACGCTTTTTGCCTTTGGATCATATCCCTTTAACAGCGCTGTGAATTCTTTCTCCACGCCTTTCTCCTCCATGGCCTTGTACAGTTTGACCTCCACAAGTTTTCCACGGCTGCGCACAAAATCTTTCTCCGTCTTCAGCGGACGGTCCAGACCTGGAGAGCTGACTTCCAGTATATACGGCGTCTCGATCGGATCCGTCTTCTCCAGCTGCTCATCCAGCGCATGGCTCAACTCCACGCAATCGTCGATGGAAAATCCGCCTTCCTTGTCGGCAAAGACTTTCAGATACCAGTTGGCGCCTTCCTTCACATACTCCACATCGACGATCTCATAGCCGAATTCCCTCGCCAACGGCTCCAGCAACGCTTCCACATGGGCGATAATCTCTTGTTTTTTCATCTTGCCCCCTCCTTTCCATCCGCTTATTAGAGCCTAACATATAGAGAAGAGTGGGCTTCCCCACTCTTCTCATACTCTCATTCTCATATAGTATACCACTTCATATCGACTTATGCAAGCCTTTTTTTCGCATATCTTTCACAAACCTGGCGCTAAACTGCCGCCAACCTAAAATAGGCTTAGCTGATCTGTCTCCGGCAGATCCCCAAAGATGCCCAGCTTTTTCATTGTGTCCGCGATGGTTCGGCTCACCTTTGTCCTTGCCAGGAAGTCTTCAATCGTAGTGAAGGGGCCGTCGCCTCTGGCTTCCTCGATGCTTTGGGCAGCGGTAACGCCCATGCCCTGCAGCGCGTTGAACGGCGGCAACAGTCTCCCCTCCTCGGTAATCTGGAATCGGGTGCCGTGAGACCGGTATAAATCCATGGGCTCAAACTCCACCCGCCGACAGTACATCTCCACGACCAGCTCCAGGATCGTCTTCACATCCTTCTCTTTTGCCGTGGCCTCTTTTCCCTTGGCATCAATTTCGTCGATGGCCTCCCGCGCCCGATCTACGCCCATACACATGAGCTCATAGTCAAAGCCGTCGGCCCGCACTGTGTAGAATGCCGCGTAGTACGCTTCTTTGTAATAGACTTTATAGTACGCGACTCGCAGGGACATGGTGACATAGGCCGCCGCGTGAGCTTTGGGGAACAGATATTTAATCTTTTTGCAGGAGGCGATGTACCACTCCGGGACATTGGCCTCCCGCATGGCGGCCTCATCCTCCGGCTTCAGCCCCTTTCCCTTTCGGACGGACTCCATGATTTTGAAGGAGCGCAGGCTCTCCATCCCCCTGTGGATCAGGTATGTCATGATGTCGTCTCGGCAGCATATACACTCTGAGATGGTTGCAGTCTTGGAGCCGATGAGATCCTTCGCATTGTTATTCCACACGTCGGTGCCGTGGGAAAGGCCGGATATCCGGACTAAGTCGGAAAAACTCTGGGGCTTCGTATCCACCAGCATCTGCCGGACGAAATTCGTCCCATACTCCGGGATCCCGTAGGAACCCACCGAGCTGTTGATTTCCTCCGGCGTGACTTCCAGCGCCTCCGTCGATAGAAATAAGGACATAACTTTTTTATCGTCCAGAGGGATGTCCGTGGCCTTCACCCCCGTCAGATCCTCTAACATCCGGATCATTGTGGGATCATCGTGCCCCAGTATATCCAGCTTGAGCAGTCTTCCGTGAAGCTGGTGATAGTCGAAGTGAGTCGTGATGATATCCGTTTCCGTGTCATTTGCCGGGTGCTGCACCGGACAAAATTGATAGATGCTATATCCCTTGGGGACGACCATCTGTCCCCCCGGGTGCTGTCCCGTCGTCCTCTTGACCCCTGTGCAGCCCGCCACCAGGCGGCTGATCTCCGCATTGTTCACATGCTTATTGTGCTCGTCCAAATATTTCTTCACGAACCCATAGGCCGTCTTCTCCGCCAGGCTGCCCATGGTCCCCGCCCGAAACACATGCCCCTGTCCGAAGAGCTCTTCGGTAAAGGCGTGAGCCCTCGGCTGGTATTCTCCGGAAAAGTTTAGATCGATATCCGGCTCTTTATCGCCGTCAAAGCCTAGAAATGTCTCAAAGGGGATCTCCTGCCCATCTTTCGTCAGCATCTCCCCGCAGTTGGGGCAGACTTTGTCGGGGAGGTCAAACCCTGATTTTCCCTTGGTTGCTTCAATCTCGGGGGATTCAAATTCGCTGTATTGGCACTTCTTACAGTAATAGTGGGGGGGGAGCGGGTTGACCTCCGTGATGCCGGCCATGGTGGCGACAAAGGAGGATCCGACGGATCCCCGGGATCCCACCAGATACCCGTCTCCTACGGATTTCCACACCAGGCGCTGTGCGATGATATAGAGGCTGGCAAATCCATTTTTGATAATGGATTTGAGCTCGCGGTCCAGGCGCTGCTCCACCGGCCCTGGCAAAGGCTTTCCGTACATGGACTCCGCCTTCTCATGGGTGATGCTGACCAACTCATCATTGGCGCCCTCGATCTCCGGCGTAAAAGTTCCGTCGGGGATCGGCTTGATCACTTCAATCTGCTCGCTGATTTTCAGCGGATTGTCAATGACCAGCTCCTCCGCCTTCGCCTCCCCAAAATAGGAGAACTCCTCCAGCATCTCGTCTGTCGTCCTGAAATACAGAGGCGGCTGGCGATCCGCATCATCGAAATGTTTTGCCGCCATGATGATCCGCCGATAGATCTCATCCTCCGGCTCGAGAAAATGGACGTCGCATGTGGCTACAACCGGTTTATTGTAGGTCTCGCCAAGCTGCACGATCCGCCGGTTGATATCCATCAGCTCCTCTCTGCTCCCCACCGTTCGGTTGCGCAGCATAAACTCATTGTTTCCCAACGGCTGTATCTCCAGATAATCGTAGAAGTTCACGAGCCGTTCAATACTCTCCGGGCTATCGTTGTTCAACACCGCTTGATACAGCTCCCCCGCTTCACAGGCGGAGCCGATCAGAAGCCCCTCCCGCAGGCGCATAAACTCGCTCTTGGGAATGCGCGGGGTTCGATAAAAATACTTCAGATGCGCGATGGAAACTAGCTCATATAGATTTCGCAGGCCCGCCAAATTCTTGACCAATATAATGGCGTGGTGCGCCCGCAACCGCTTCACATCCGTATTGTCGTGTATATACTCGTTGACCCTGGCCAGATTATCGATGGAATGCTCAGATAGCGCTTCAAAACATTTTAATAGAATTTGCGCCGTCGCCTCCGCGTCATCCACCGCCCGGTGATGATTCTTCAATTCGATCCCCAGATGCTTTGCCACTGAATCCAGCGTAAACCGCTTTAACTCATAGAGGCCCCGGCTCAGCTCCAGGGTGTCCAAAATCGTATTGGTTATCTTGGGAAGCCCTAATTCCAACGCTTTCCTCTCGATGAATCCCGTGTCAAAGGCGGCGTTGTGCGCTGTCAAAATCCCGTCCCCGGCCCACTCCAGGAATCGCGGGAGCACCATGTCGATGGGGTCGGCATCCGCCACATCCTCCTGGGTTATGGACGTCAGCTCCGTGATTTCCTTGGGAATGGGGATCTGCGGGTTGACAAACTGGCTAAACCTGTCGATTATGGCCTCCCCGCGTATCTTAACCGCGCCGATCTCAATGATTCGGTCCTTCTCCTTGTTGAACCCGGTGGTCTCAATATCAAAGACTACATATTCCTCGGAAAATCCTTGGCCGCGCCCCCGAATCACCGCCTCCTGCAGATCATCCACAAGATACGCTTCCACCCCGTATATGACTTTGATCCCCGTCTTCTCCGCCGCGTCCATAGCCTCCGGAAATGCCTGGACGACGCCGTGGTCTGTGATGGCGACGGCTGAATGCCCCCAATTGGCAGCCTGGGTGATCAGCGCTGTAGGCGAATCCACCGCATCCATCTCGCTAATCTGCGTATGCGCGTGGAGCTCGATCCGTTTTCTCTGGGCTGTGTCAACCCGATATTTTCGGACCGCCTCCTTCGTTCCGATCATCGCGTCCGCCATCAAAAGCCGCTGGTGGGTAAAGCTATCTTCTTCCATATGTCCCTTGACGAGAATGGCTTTTCCCTTTTTGAGATCCCCTTTCTTGGCTTTGAACGCATCCTTCTCCATGAAGGCTTTCACCGTGATGGAGCCGGTATAATCGGTTATATCCAGCTGGACCAGTACCTTACCGGACTTGATTTCCTTTTCCTCTTGCAGAATAATCTCGCCGCGGACGATGACCTCACCCTCCACGTTCTCGATATTTCGAAGCGGCCTTGGCTCGCCCTCGAAGGGCCGCCCCACGATCATAGCCTCCAGCGCCTTCTTCTTTTCCTCATCCACCTCCAGCGGTGCGCAGCAGAGCATGATATGATTGGCCATGAGGACCATCTCGTGCAGAAAGGTATCCTCCTGGACGCGGCCTTTCACCGTCAAAGTCCGCCCTTTCGCCAGATTCGGCTCAACCCCGTCGCGGAACTCTTTCTCCGGCACAAAGGCCTTCACCGTCATGGCCGCGTTGTAATCCGTCAGGCTCATGGTCAAGATTATCTTGCCGCCTTTTATCTCTCGGGTCTGGTAGGAGGTAAGATCCCCTCGCAATACAACGCCCTTGGCTTCCTCCGTACACAGAGACATATCCTTCGGGGTTCCGGTTATGGCTTTTCCGAACAGCACCCGGTCGGCATTTGGCTCCTCCGCCTTCTGTACGGCCTGCTCCTCCCAAGGGAGAGGCTCGTGGGGCTCGCCGTTATACGCATCCTGCGGCGCCTCTTCCCTGCGCTCCGCCATCTGCCGCAGCAGCTGCGTCTCCCGCTTCACCCGGTTCTCTTCCATGGTTCTCTGCTCTTCTTCCGTCAGTTCCCGGCCCTGAAACTGAACCGCCAGCGCCAATCCCAGTTCTTCTTGAATGGACCGCCCAATGTAGGCGCCCATGTTTTTGCCCTCCAGAATGGAAACGGCCGTCTCACTCACCTGGACCGTCAGCTTGTCCTCCGTAACTTTCAGAGATGCGCTTCGCAGCATGGTATACAGAAACGGGTGCTCCAATCGGATCTTCTCCAGCAGGACATCCCAGTAGTCCTCCACGTGCTCCATCGGGTCTTCGAAGGGATACTGTATCTCTATGTTAATCTTCAACCGGTTGTCCAGGTGCGAGGATATAGTCTTCTTCAAATCCAAGACCCAGTATGGCGAATAGAACGTGTTCGCACTGGCATATATGTTCGCCCGCCGCTGCTCCTTTGAGATCCGGATCTGACGGACAGACAGCTGTGCCGCAATCTCTGCCAGATCCGGATCCCGAAACGCGCCGGGAAATACTTCTAAAAGTGACTTATCCTGTCGTTTCACCTTTGCATCCTCCACCACTCACTGCCATACCTGACACATCTGATTCGCTTCCTCGACCAGCGCTTCCAGCAGCCGATCCTCGGGTACCTTCCGAACAATCTCTCCCTTTCGGAATAATAGCCCTTCGCCTCTGCCGCCGGCAATCCCTAGATCCGCCTCCCGCGCTTCTCCGGGCCCATTGACGGCACAGCCCATGATTGCGACCTTCAATGGTTTGCGGATATGGGCAAGGGCCGTCTGCGCCTGTTGGGCCAGGGAGATGAGATCGATACACGTTCTGGCGCAGGTGGGGCAGGAAATGATCTCGACCCCAAATTTGCGCAGACCTGCGAAAGCCAGAATCTTCTTCGCCGCGGCCACCTCCTGGACCGGGTCCCCCGTCAGAGACACCCGCAGCGTATCGCCAAGCCCCTGATTCAGCAAGATTCCCAAGCCCATGGCAGATTTTATAGCCCCGTCAAAGACCGGCCCGGCCTCTGTGATCCCGATGTGCAGCGGATATCCACAGTGCTCGGCAAATATCTCGTAGGCCTTGGTACACACTGTCAGATCCGATGCCTTCATGGACACCACGATGGCGTCAAACTGGGCTTCTTCCAGAATGTACACGCCCCTCATTGCACTCTCCGCCAACGCCTCCGCCGTGGGCCCCCCGTACTTTGCCAGCAAGTCTTTTTCAAGAGAGCCTGCGTTGACGCCGACGCGGATGGGGATTCCCCGGGCCCGGCATGCTTCCACAACCTGCCGCACGCGGTGAGCGTCTCCAATATTGCCGGGATTGATGCGTATCTTGTCAGCTCCGTGTTCCACCGCAGCGATGGCCAGCCGGTAATCGAAATGGATGTCCGCCACAAGGGGAATCCGGATCTGCTTCTTGATCTCCTCCAGCGCCACGGCAGATTCCATGTCCGGCACCGAAGCGCGAACGATCTCACATCCCGCCTC
>CAUFVC010000045.1:0-10521 GCA_959029275.1 uncultured Eubacteriales bacterium
TGACTTCGACTCTGCCCCGCTCCTCCATGATTACACGATGTCCTGTCATGCTGGAATCCATGTGTCCCCCTCCTTGCTTTTCTTTAGAATCCGGGATCGCCTCCAATCCCTTCTCTATACAATATATGAGGGGGCTTATCTACAGTATTCCTATTCCTGAAAAAAAGTGTATTGATTTTTACAGAAGCCGGTACATGTCCGATGCTTCCTCTTTCCTGGCGTATTCCGCCACACTGGTTACCTCTGCGCGGACTGTGCTGGATCCAAATTGGATCTCGATGACGTCTCCCACCTTCACGTTGGCGCCCGCCTTTGCCACCTTGTCATTGATCAGGACACGGCCCGCATCGCAGGCGTCGTTGGCCACCGTCCTTCGCTTAATCAGACGCGATACTTTCAGATACTTGTCTAGCCGCATTGCTGGGCCCTCCCTCTTCTACTCCAAGCGATTAAGGTCCGCCTTGGGCGGACTTTCCCATATGGTAAGAGAGATCTACACCTGAGCCTTCAGGCGTAGATCTCTCATATCCTATCCACAGCAGCGCCGCTGCTGAGAAAATAGTCTAACTTATTCGTTCACGGCATCCTTCAGCGCCTTGCCGGCTTTGAAGCGGGGAGCTTTGGAAGCAGAAATCTCGATGGGTTTTTTCGTCTGAGGATTGATACCTGTTCTGGCAGGTCTCTCTGCCACTTCAAACGTGCCGAAACCTACTAACTGAATCTTTTCGCCCTTAATCAATTCTGCGGTAATCACATCTTCGAAAGCCTTCAGAAATTTCTCAGAATCTTTCTTCGTCATACCGGCCTGCTCAGCAATGGCTGCTACCAACTGCGCCTTGTTCATTGTTGTTAGTCCTCCTCGTGAATAAGATAGTAATTTAGGAGTGCTTGGTCTCTTCCCACAGCACGTCCATCTCCGCGAGAGTCAAATCTGCGAGAGACAATCCTTGCAGCTGGCTCTTACACTCAACTGCCCTAAATCTATTTATAAACTTTTCTATGGCATTTGTCAAGACAATTTCTGGATTTAATGCAAAAAACCTTGAAAAATTAGATAAAACCAGCATCAAATCCCCCAATTCCTCCGAAATTTTGCCAATGTTTCCATTATCTTCCTCATCCTGGCGGCATACCTCCGCCTCCAGCTCCTGCGTCTCCTCTTTTATCTTTTCCAACATCGCAGCGGCGTCAGGCCAGTCGAATCCCACCTTTGCCGCTTTTGCCTGTACTTTGTAGGCGCGCAGCAAAGCCGGCATACTCGCCGGCACGGATTCCATCTGCTCTGTGATGGATTTGTACTGCTTCTCCTTCTGTTTTTGCGCTTCCCATGTGTCAGGGACCTGTTCTTTTGTCAATGTTTCCCCGCTGGATCCAAACACATGAGGATGGCGGAACAGCATCTTTTTCACGACTCCGTCACAGACATCGTCCATGGTGAAAGCGCCCTGTTCCGCCGCAATCTGCGCCAAAAATACGATTTGCATACAGAGATCCCCCAACTCCTCCTGCAAACCCGCCATGTCTTGCTTTCGGATCGCGTCTATGACCTCATAGGCTTCCTCCATGACGTATTGAATCAAATCTTCCATGGTCTGCGCCCGGTCCCAGGCGCACCCCTGCGGCGAGCGCAGATCCGCCATGATCTGACACAGATCCTGAAAATCATAGGTATTCTTTTGTGGAAATTTCATCTCGACCCTCATCCCTCTCGTGTATGAGCTAGTCCTCCATCTGCCGGCCCAGAAAACCAGCCGCCGTGAGCGCTAGCTTCTTTTCCGTTTCTCCTAATTTTTTATTCTCCGGTCCCAGCAAAAGAACAGCCCCAATGGCATCTCCCTCGCTGATAATCGGCGTAATAATCTCCGATAAGAACACGCTCTCTGTCTTATCTTGCGTCACCTGTATAAAATCTCGATCGTCCTTCGCCGCCACGATGGTCATCCTGTCCGCGATTCTGTGCTCCAGCTCTTTGCTGATCTCCTTGTCCAGTATCTCCCTCCTGCCATTCCCTGAAGCGGCAATGAACAAATCCTTATCACAGATACAGACGGTCAGCCCTGTGTTTTGCGCCAACACCTCCGCATACTGCTTCGCAAAGGTTCCCAACTCGCCAATAGGAGAATATTTCTTTAATATAATTTGTCCTTCCCGATCCGTAAAAATCTCCAACGGTTCTCCCTCCCGAACGCGGAGCGTGCGGCGGATCTCCTTTGGTATTACGACGCGGCCCAGATCGTCAATTCTTCGAACTATACCTGTTGCTTTCATGAAGTTGTTTCCTCCTGTTTACTAGAATCATTCTTCCAAATTATGCTTCTAGTATCTACGTTCGAAGAAAATTTATGCCAGCAGAAACAACTTTTTACCAAAATAATCTGACCGATCCTATTGGCGCAGGCGGTGTCTCACGGCGCAAAAAAGTCGGCAACTGTTTTTGTCCAGAGCTCCTCGTCGATGCTGATGGACGTCCTCTGCTCAATTTGTTCGTATAAATCATTAAATCCACGCTGCTGAAACCCCGACATGAGCTCCTCGCGGTACTGTTCTTTCGCTGTCTTCAGCTGCCCCGTATACTGCCTCCTATCCTGGTCAGTCGTCTCCGGGTACTCCAGGACAAACACAATGATATACCCATATTTGACAGAGATAATATCGGTGTGCTCGTTGGCCGGTATTCGGAAGATGCGCTCCGCCAGGTCCGGCTGAATCTGGCCTCGGTAGAACGCCGTCCCGTCACCGACAGCGCGGATGATCCCTTCATTCAACAGACGGTTATCCGATGCCGATGCATCCTCCCCAATCTGGGCGGCCACTGTCCGGAAATCCTCTCCCTCTTCCAACCTGCTGTAGGCTTCCTGTATCTTCGCCCGCTTACCTTCCTTGCGCTCCTCCGTATATTCAACCCAAGTCCCGTCGGCCCATTCTCCCGTATAGACCATAAGCGGCAAAAGGCGAACTTTTTGAAGGTATGTCTCCACATCCGTGTTATCATACCAGGCGAACGCCTCATCCACCTTATTTTGCAGCTCCTCCTGATCTGTAGTAAACTGTTGCGAACTTTGATACCGGTCGGCAAAAAAGCTTTCGCGAAGGACTCTCTCCAGGACATCCTCCGTGATCTTCCACTGTTTACAGAAGTCCTCTCCCAGCGCCTCCTCCAGCTGGCCCCGCATGGCCTCAAGCTCCCGCTGCTCTTCCTGCGTTACGTCGCCAGCCCCCTCTCTCGCCAAAACTTTTGTCCGGACAAGGGATTGAAGAGCTCTCTCTCCCACGGTCTGCACCGCGTCTTTGCCCGTCAAACTGATTTTCCATATATCCTGCCCGCCCAGCGCCTCGAAATCATCTGCCGCCAGCTTTAGATAGATCATGCCTTCGCCCAGCGGAACCTCCTCATTCTCGATGGTCATGAGAATATCCTCTTTCTTCTCACAGCCGGTGAGCACGCCGGCAGCGCAGAGGAACAATAGCAAGATTTTTATTCCTTTCATTGGCCTTCCCCCTGTGGGTCATCCCCGCGCAGGGCTGCAACATTTTTCAATGCCGCTTTTACATGCTGTAGCAGTTCCCGCTCCTTCTGATAGGGGGGAAGCTGAATCGACATCGTAACGCCCTTTTCGTTGGATTGTATTTTGGCTGTCTTTTTATACTGGAGCATAAATTCGGCAACCTTTGCCGAATCCAGCGGCGCGTCCTGCCGGAAAGAAAGCAGCAGCGCTCCCTGCTTGACCTCAATATTCTCAATGCCGGACTGATTTCCCATAGCCTTGATGAGAGAAATCTCCAACAGATTGTTGACGCTCTGGGGCATATCGGAATACCGGTCCGTCAGTTCCTCCTGCATATCGTAGTACTCTTCCTCATTGGCAATCCCCGCAATCTTTTTGTAAACCTCTAATTTCTGGGATTCATTTCCAATGTAGGAGGATGGGATGAAGGCGTCAACTTTGATGTACACGCCCGTCTCAAAACTCTGTGCCACAGGGCGGTTCCGGGCTGTGTCCATAGCCTCCTCCAAAAGTTTACAGTACAGATCATACCCGACGGCGCCCATATGCCCATGCTGCTCCGGCCCCAATATATTTCCGGCGCCGCGGATTTCCAGGTCCCGCATGGCAATCTTGAAGCCGGATCCAAACTCCGTGAATTCTCCGATAGCCTCCAGCCGCTTCTGCGCTACCTCCTGCAAAACTTTCCCGCGCTTATACAGAAAATAGGCATACGCGATGCGGTTCGACCGGCCCACGCGGCCCCTCAATTGATATAGCTGCGCCAGACCCATTGCGTCCGCGTTTTGAATTAGGATCGTGTTGACATTGGAGATATCCAGCCCTGTCTCGATGATGGTCGTACACACGAGGACATCGACTTCCCCCTCCACAAAGCGGAACATCACATCCTCCAATTCCCGCTCCGACATCTGGCCATGGGCGAAAGCCACTCTGGCTTCGGGGACAAGCCGCGACACCATGGAGGCCACCTGGTCGATATTTCGCACTCGATTGTGGAGGAAAAACACCTGCCCTCCGCGCCCCAGCTCCCGGTAAATCGCCTCCCGGATCAATTCCTCTTCCTCCTCCATCACGAAGGTCTGTATCGGTTGCCGCTGCTGGGGAGGCTCTTCCAGCACGCTCATGTCGCGGATCCCCGTCAGGCTCATGTGGAGCGTGCGCGGAATCGGCGTGGCGGTTAAGGTCAGCACATCCACGTCCTCCTTCAGCCCTTTCATCTTCTCCTTGTGGGCCACGCCAAAGCGCTGTTCCTCATCCACCACCAGAAGCCCCAGGTCCTTGAACGCCACGTCCTGGCTTAGGATCCGGTGTGTGCCAATCAAAATATCCACCGCCCCTTTTTTCGTCTCCCTGAGAGCCGTGTCGATCTCTTTTTTTGTTCGAAACCGCGACAGCAGCTCGATGCGGATGGGGTAGTCCCGCATACGGCTAATAAAAGTTTTATAGTGCTGCTGCGCCAGGATGGTGGTCGGCGCCAGGAAAGCAACCTGCTTCCCATCCTGAACCGCTTTGAAGGCGGCCCGGATGGCAATCTCCGTCTTGCCGTACCCCACGTCTCCGCATATGAGGCGGTCCATGATCTTCGTGCTCTCCATATCCTTTTTGGTATCCTCGATGGCCGCCAGCTGATCATCCGTCTCCTCGTATGGAAATAGTTCTTCAAATTCTTTTTGCCACACTGTGTCCGGGGAAAAGGCGTACCCCTTCTTCGCTTCCCTGGCTGCGTACAAGGCCACCAGATCCTGCGCTAGCTTTGCCACGCCCTCGCGGACTTTGTTCTTGGTTTTGCTCCACTCCGCGCCGCCTAGCTTATTGAGTTTGGGCTTTGCATCCTCCCCCGCCACATACTTCTGTAGCATATCCAGCGAGGTCGTGGGGACATACAGAGTCCCGCCATCCTTGTACACGATCTTGAAATAATCGCGCTTGGAGTCCTCGTCGTCCATCTGGACGATCCCGTGATAGATCCCAACGCCATGATTTTCATGGACAACGTAATCCCCCACGGACAGTTCGCCAAAACTGCTAATCTGCTTTCCCTTATATTTCTTGCGCTTTTTTCGGCCTTTGGCGGCGCCGCTGCCGGTCAGTTCCTTCTGGGATACCACGGCAAAGCCCGCTTCCGGATACACAAAGCCCCGGCTCAACCCTCCCCGCGCCACGGCAACGCTGCCCTTGACCAGAGGCATCTGCCAGTCGGTATGTTCATACGCCGGAATGCCCTCCTCCATCAGGCGGGAGGCCATCCGCTTCACTCTCGTCTGGCTTTCTGTCAACATGAGAGTTTGGTACCGCATGGCGGTATATCCCCGCAGCTCATCCAGCAGTAGCGTTTCCTCCCCCTGTAGTACATTGATCGAGCGGCTTGAGACACTGACCAGCTCTTTTATGGGGAATACGTTCTGATTGCCGCCGAGAAGACTGCACAGATAGAGCTTGGCGAACCCGTCAAACCCTCTGCTGATTTCCTCGAAGTCCGGAAACATCCGTCCCTGCTCCGGAAGCAGATATCCCTTTTGCAATCGGCTCTGTACGCTGTGTTGCAGTTCGTCCTGCAATACCCGCACCTTCTCTTTAATACGAGCCGGCTCCTGAAAAAACAAAATGGCGTCCTCCGGCACGTAGTCCAAAATCGTGACGGGATTCTCATAGAAAAAGGGGATATAGCTCTCCAATCCTCGATATCGATTTTGGGATAGCCGGTATAAAAAAGAATCGGTGATCTCGGAAAGCCTTTGAGCTTCTTCTTCCAGCCCCTGCTCCCTTAATGCCGCGCTGGCGGTCTTCTCTCGATGTCCCTCTGGCTGAGCGGCACCTCCGTAATGGGATAGACACAGATCCACTCGATGTGCTCCACGGAGCGCTGCGTCTCCACGTCCAGCGTCTTGATGGTATCGATCTCGTCCCCCCACATTTCAAGGCGATATGCCATCGCCTCATCGATGGGAAAGATATCGACGATTCCACCCCGGATGGAAAACTGCCCTGCGTGCTCGATCTGATCCCGCCGCTCAAAGCCCATCCTGACCATCCGCTCGGCAAATTCATCCAGCGGCATGTGATCCCCAACGCGCTTGCGCAATATAAAATTGACAAAGCGATCCCTTGGCGCTAAACGGTCGTACAGCGCCTCCACCGAAAATATCAGAACCTTTGGGGGCTCTTCCAGCAGGGCTTTGAATACGCGGATCCGTTCCTCCTCAATGGCGAGACCCTTTACGTCAGCGCTGTAAAATAAGGGATCCTTTGCCGGAAAAAACATCGCCTGCCCGGGAAAATAAAATTTCATATCTTCCCAGACTTCCTTTGCCTTCGTCTCATTGGCGGTTATTACGATCCCCATAGTTCCAAGCTGCTCCGTCAGCGCTGCCGATATATGATTCTGTACCGGATCGCCGGCGCCGGAGACCAACACCGCCTCCCGCCTCTGCAACCGCTGTACCGCGGTGTTGTAGGCAGGAAGACTCTCAAGCGGTTTAAAAATCCCTCTTACGTCCATCATCTATTGTTTGACTCCCCCCTTGCGGCGCTTTCAAGTTAAAATGATTCATCGCTCTGTCCAATCCCTGGGAGACGATGCAGGCAGCCGCCTGGGCGGCTAGGCGGATTGTCTCCCCGATAACGGGAATCTCATCCTTTGAAAAATTCGACAGCACATAGTCCGCTAAATCCCATCCCGGCGGCTTTTCACCCACGCCAATTCGCACCCTGGGAAAGTCCTGGGATCCCACATGGGCGATTATGCTCTTCATCCCATTGTGTCCGCCGGCGGATCCGCCCCCGCGGATCCGGAGGGCGCCCAGCGGTATGCTGATATCATCATAGATGACAATTAGATCGCTGACCGAAATCTTATAAAAGTCCATGATCTCCCGGACAGCGACGCCGCTATTGTTCATATAGGTCTGCGGGCGGCAGAGAAGGCAGGGCGTGCCTTCAATATCCGCCTGGGCAAGCAGGGCGTGAAATTTTCTCTTTTCTCCTTTGCCATGATACGCCTGAAGAAGGCAGGCAATGGCTTCAAATCCGACATTATGCCTTGTAGCGGCATACTTCAAATCCGGATTCCCCAGGCCGGCGATCAAAATCATATGGACAGTCCTCTCTATCTTTTTTCCAAACAGCAGATGCCCTGATTATAAAAATCAGGGCTCGCAGCTCGTGTCGCGCATACATACAATCCTGGCTACCGCTTTCCTCTCTTCTGGACCCAGTCTTCCTTATTGACCTGTCTGGCCCTTGCAATCCCGAGAGCATCCGGCGGAACATCCGCGGTGATGGTGGAACCCGCGGCAATAAATGCGCCCTCTCCCACGCGCACAGGCGATACTAAATTGGTATTGCAGCCTATAAACGCATGGTCTTCGATCACGCTTCGGTGTTTTTCTTTTCCATCGTAGTTAACCAGCACTGTGCCGCACCCAAAATTGATGTTCTTTCCCACATCCGCATCCCCCACATAGGTTAAATGGGAGATCTTCGTGCCCTCTCCGACGACAGAATTCTTGATCTCGACAAAATCGCCAACCTTGACGGACGGCCCGATGACGCTTCCCGGCCGTACATAGGCGAAGGGGCCGACGCTGACAAAATCCTGTATGGCGCTGTCCAGCAGCGTGGAATTCTGAATGGTGACATGGTTTCCGATGGTACAATCCACAATCCGGCTGTTGGGGCCGACGACGCAGTGCTCCCCGATTTGGGTGTTCCCCTCGAGAAAAGTGCCTGGATACAGGACCGTATCTCTGCCGATCTTCACATGGGGAGAGACATAGGTATTTTCCATGGAAAGGAGGGTTACCCCGCCTTCCATCAAGCGGCGGTTGATCCGCTTTTGCATAATCTGGGATGCCTCCAGCAGCTGCATCCGGTCATTAACGCCCAGGATCACAGCGGGATCCTCACAGATGGCCGCCTCCGCCCTTCCCCCGGCTTCCATGATCCTCGGGACCGCGTCGGGGAGATAGTATTCTCCCTGGCTATTCTGATTATCGATCTTCGTCAGCGCCTCCAAGAGCGCCTCGCTCTGGAAACAGTACATGCCCGAATTGACTTCCTGAATCTTTCTCTGCGCTTCCGTGGCATCCCGCTGCTCCACACTGTACAAAAAGTTTCCGCTGGCATCCCGCACGATTCTCCCATAGCCGGTTGGATTCTCCACGATGGTGGATAGGACTGTCACTGCATTTTTTTCCGTCCGATGGTCCTGCAACAGCTTCTCCAGAACCTCCCCTTCGACTAAAGGCGTATCCCCACATAAGACTAGCACATCGCTGGGCTCTCCCTCGATAAACTTTTCGGCCTGCATAACGGCATGACCTGTGCCAAGCTGCTCCCTCTGCTGCACAAAGGTAATGCCCGGCGTATCCTGTAAGGCTTCCATAACCATTTCGCCTTTATGCCCAATGACGACGCAGATCTCCTCACAGCCAACTTTTTTCGCCGCTTCAATAATATAGTGAAGCATTGGATATCCTAATATTTCATGGAGGCATTTCGGTTTTTCAGATTTCATCCGTGTTCCCATGCCGGCGGCTAAGATCACGGTCTTGACCTTACGGTTCACTAAGCGCACATCCTTTCACACTAAACTAGGTTGATTATATACTGAAATGATACCCCGGTCAAGTCTATTGCTATACGTTTTGTTAAAAAGTTTATCGAAAACCAACTTTATCCAATCCTTACGCGATTGCCACCGGGCATGGGCCCCGGGATGTCCGCCTTGCAGCGGTGTTCGCCCTTTACATTTTTCTAAAGTATGGTAAAATAGAGGTAAGGAAAAAGTCTGTTTGGACAGACAGAAGGGAGCATTATGAAAAAAGTTCATTTTATTGGTATTGGCGGCGTCAGCATGAGCGGCCTTGCGCAGATTATGCTGGCCAGAGGATATGAAGTCAGCGGTTCTGATCAAAAATCGACCGAAATGACAAGACATCTGGAGGATATGGGGATTCGAGTGTATATCGGCCAGAAAGCCTCCAATATCGCAGATGATCTTTCCTTGATCGTATACACTGCCGCCATCCATGAGGATAACCCGGAGCTGAAAGCCGCCCGGGCCAGCAAAGCTACCGTGATCGAGAGGGCTGTATTGCTTGGGCAGCTCATGGACGAATACCCGATTTCCATCGCAATCGCCGGAACCCACGGAAAGACCAGCACAAGCAGCATGGCGTCCTACATTTTTATGGAGGCCGGCATGGACCCGACGGTCACCGTGGGAGGGATTTTGCACAATTTGCAGAGCAATTTTCGAATTGGCAATTCGCCGTACTTTATCGCGGAGGCCTGCGAGTACTCCGACAGCTTCCTCCACTTTCACCCGAAGGTCAGCGTGATTACCAATATCGAGGCGGAGCATCTGGACTACTTTAAGGACCTGGACGCCATTCACGCTTCCTTTCAAAAATTCGTCGCCGGCATGAAGCCAGACGGGACATTGATTCTTGAGAAAGAGCTATTGCCGCTATTCCAAGGGTTTTCCGGGACGATCCTCACCGTTTCCTTGGACGGCGACGCGGACGTTACCTGCTCTCAGATTGAGCACCACAGGGAGGGGCTGGGCTCCTCTTTTCATATCGTGTATCGCGGCCAGGATCTGGGGGCTGTGGATATATTTGTGCCCGGACGCCACAATATCTTTGACGCTCTCTGCGCCGCAGGGACAGCGCTGTGCCAGGGCGTCCCTTTCGACTCCGTCCGCCGGGGGCTTTCCCAGTATAAAAGCACAAAAAAACGCTTTGAGTATAAGGGGACTGTCGGCGGCGTTACGATCATCGACGACTACGCCCACCATCCCACCGAGATCCGCGCGACCCTGCTCGCCGCCAGGGAGGTTCCTCACCGCGAGCTCTACGTTGTCTTTCAACCCCATACCTATAGCCGCACCAAGGCCTTCTTGAAGGATTTTGCCCTGGCCCTCTCCCTCGCTGACCATGTGGTGCTGGCCGACATCTACTCCGCCAGGGAAAAGGATCTGGGTGAGATTCACTCCTCTGATCTCTGCCGG
>CAUFVC010000046.1:0-10514 GCA_959029275.1 uncultured Eubacteriales bacterium
TTGTAGTGTGCATCCCGCAGATGGGCCGGCAATGAGCCTAACTCTTTCGTCCGCACATCCTCCATCGCTTTCATAATAGCGGAGCTGGACGAATTGGATTTGGGCGCCGTAGCCAAAACGAGGACGGCCTGCGACAATATGAGGCTGGCCTCTGGCAACCCGACCTGAACCGCCGAGTCTACACAGCTTTTCACTATGGTGATCCCCTGCGGATAGGCTAACCCAATGTCCTCACAGGCGATGACCAATAGGCGCCGGCAGATGGATTTTAGATCGCCTCCCTCCAGCAACCTTGCCAGATAGTGCAGGGACGCGTCCGGGTCGCTGCCGCGGATTGCTTTCTGAAAACAGCTGAGTAGGTCGTAGTGTGCGTCCCCATCTTTGTCATACCGGTAAGCCTTCTTCTGGATGCACTGCTGCGCCACGTCTAAATCGATGACAATGCGGCCTTCCCCATCCGGTTCCGTTGTAAGGAGGCCTAGCTCTAAGGCGTTAAGCGCAGTCCTCGCGTCTCCATCCGCGGTTCTTGCCAAAAACTCTGCCGCCTCCTCCGTCAACACCCCGTTGAGATACCCCATCCCCTTCTCTCCATCCGTCACCGCTCGCTCTAGAATCCGCTTGATATGGTCCGGCGTCAATGGCTTTAACTGGAAAATCCGGGAGCGGGACAGAAGCGCGTTATTCACTTCAAAATAAGGATTTTCCGTGGTCGCTCCGATTAGAATCACTACCCCCTCCTCAACAGCTGGGAGTAGGGCATCCTGCTGCGCTTTGTTGAAGCGGTGGATCTCATCGATAAATAGTATCGTTCTCGCTCCCGTCATGCCCATATCCGTCTTAGCCTGGCCGATGACCGCCTCGATGTCTTTTTTTCCCGCCGTGACGGCGTTCATCTGCTGAAACCGCGCGTGGGTGGTTCCCGCGATGATCCGCGCCAGGGTTGTCTTCCCCGTGCCCGGAGGGCCATAGAAGATAACAGAACCTAGCTTATCCGCTTTGATTGCGCGGTACAGCAGGGTTCCCTTTCCCACGATTTCCTCCTGCCCCACAAAATCCTCCAGCGTTTCAGGGCGCATACGGTATGCGAGGGGGCTCTCATTTTTGAGTATTGTATTCCGGTTGTATTCAAAAAGATCCATTTTGTTTCTCCCGCGCTCTATATCCTCGCCGCATTCATCAACACAGGAATGATTTGTTTCTTGCGGGAATAGACGTCCGGCAAAAACACGCCATCCGCCTCCTTCTCCATATGAAAGGCCCGCCTTGCCACCTGTTTCTCCGGTCCCGCCGCTAAAATGTAAGATCCCTGCCGGATGATATCGGTAATCATCAGAACCATCAGATCCAACCCCTGATCTAAACACATTTTCTCCATCGTATCCAACAGATCCCCATTCAGGGAAGACAGGCGGCTGGAATCCGCGGTGTTGATCTGCGATACGCACATCTGTAGCCGGTTCGTGTGAAATCGTTTCATGTCCCGCCGCAGGATCTTGTCTGGCGTTTCATTTTCCAAAGAGGTACCTGCCACAATGAGATCCATTCCATAGGTATTTAGATCGACCTCGGCCAGATCCGCAAGCCACTTGGCCAGATCCTCATCTTTTTTTGTGCAGGTGGGGGAATTGAAGAGCAGCGTGTCCGACAAAATGCCTGAGAGCAGAAGGCCCGCGATCTCCCGCGATGGCTTCAGTCCATGCTCCTGGTACATTCCCGCTACCAGTGTGCAGGTGGAGCCCAACGGCTCCGCCCGGAAATACAGGGGCGCCATCGTCTGCACGTTCGCCACCCGATGGTGGTCAATAATTTCTAAAATCTCCGCTTCCTCAATCCCCTCAGCCGTCTGCGTTTTCTCGTTGTGATCCACCAAGATGACCTGCCGGCGGTTGACCTGCATGAGATTGCTCTTTTAGATGACGCCCATCACAACTCCGCCTCGGTCTACTACGGGAAAGATTCTTGCCGGCGATGCCAGGATGGTATCTGTCACATCTTCCAGCGCATCTTCCATCTGAAACATCTCAATTTCATCCTCATCCAGCACCATTGTCTCAATTGGAATGCAGAGCGCCATGCTTTTTGCCACCTTAAACATTGACGCATGGGTTGCGTAGATAACAGCCGGGTAATCCTGGGGGATTCGGGGATGTATCTCCTGAAAGCTGCACCAGATTACCGCGCCGCCCTTCCATTTTTTCCACTTATCTTTACATTCTCGCTGAAAGCTTCCGATGAGAATGTCATTCGGACGCACAGAAATCTCCTCGTCCCAGTCTGATTCCGTATAGATGTCCCCCGCAATCTGCTCCATATTTTTTTCCAGGGTTAAGAACTCCCCGTCAATGGCTTTCATAATATTTCCAAGGGGTGTATTGGTTATCTTTAAGAGGGATTTACCTGTCAGACCAAGGTACACGGGAGTCACATCGCTGATGCTGATCATGCCCTCGATCTTGTTATCGTCATCCACAACGGGAGCCACGTGCCCGCGCTGCCGGCTCAAAATACTCATTGCTGTCTTCAAAATATCTGTCTTTCGCAGCGATTGAGTGGAGTACATGTTTAAATCTTCAACCAATGGCTTTAGGCTCCCCAGCAGAGGCGGAGCCTCCACCCCAAAATACTCCAGCGCGTAGCGCGTCTCTCTGTTGATATCGCCCAGCCGCACCGCTTCCACATCGCTCTGGCCCAACAGGGCTTTCAGCTTAGCATAGCTGATAGCAGAACAGATGGAATCTGTATCTGGATTCCGATGTCCAAACACGTATATAGGTTTTTTCATAAGCCCCTCCATTCTGGCGCACCAGCGCCCTTTTGCTTTCAATTCTTGTACCACGGCATTGCCTTTTCGTGTTCGCTTCACTCGCCAAATCGTCAGAAACTGTTCGGCTCATACAAGCGTGTCTCTCTATTTCTGGCGGCTTGACTCTGCCCTTTGCGGATATTATACCATGGTTTTCAATGGCAGTGCAACTGTCAAATACGCTCCCTGCCGCCCTTTTCTACACTGCACTGAAATTTTTCTTTATTTTTTCACACGAAAAATTGACTTTTCATTATAGGCGACCTATAATAAAAAAGTATCTACTTTTGCATTTTACCTTAAGGAGGAAATCGATGTCCCAAGTATGGAACCCCGTTACAAAAAAGAACCATTTTTTTAACGCTGCCACTCCGTTTGAGCTGGTCTCGGAGTTTGGCAGTCCTTTATTTGTATATAACGAGTCCATCTTCCGCGCCAGGTGCCGGGAGATGCGGAATTTGGTCTCCTATCCTCGTTTTTTCGTCAATTACTCCGTTAAGGCCAACTCCAATCTGACGCTGCTCCGCATTGCAAGGGAGGAGGGCCTTCTGGCTGACGCTATGTCGCCCGGCGAAATCTTTGTGGAGGAGGCCGCTGGCTACACCCCCGATGAAATCTTGTATATCAGCAATAATGTTTCCGAAGCTGAAATGCGCTATGCCATCGATCGGGGCATCATGGTCAGCGTGGACTCCCTGTCCCAGCTGGAGATGTTTGGCCGCCTCTGCCCTGGCGGGAAAGTCTGTGTGCGCGTCAACACCGGCGTGGGCGCCGGTCATCACGCCAAAGTTATAACTGGAGGAAAAAAGACAAAATTTGCCGTAGACCCGTCCCTCTTTGATAAGATGCGCGAAATTCTGCGCTCTCACCGTCTCACCTTGGCTGGTCTGAATCAACACATCGGCTCCCTCTTTATGGAGCCTGACAAGTATTTGGAGGGGGTATCGGCGCTCCTGTCCCTCGCCTCTACGTTTGAAGATCTTGAATTCATTGACTTTGGCGGCGGGTTCGGAATTCCCTATGAGAAAGCGGCAGGCCAGCCTCGGCTGGATCTGGCAGGCCTCGGCGCTAAGCTTGACGCTATGCTCCACGACTTTGCCAGGACATACGGCAAATCCATCGCCTTCAAGGTTGAGCCTGGCCGCTATATCGCTGCCGAAAGCTGCGTTCTCCTGGGCACCGTTCACGCAGTGAAGGAAAATTATGGGCACCGCTATGTGGGCACGGATGTGGGATTTAATGTTCTCGCCCGCCCCATGATCTACGATTCCCACCACGATATGGAGCTCTATCGCGCTGCCGACACTCCATTCTGCGATTTGTATCCTGTGACTGTTGTGGGAAATATCTGTGAGAGCGGCGATATCCTGGCGAAGGACCGGATGCTTCCCCAGGCCCAGGAAGGTGACATTATCGGGATTTTGGACGCGGGGGCCTATGGGTATTCCATGTCTTCCAATTATAATAACCGCTTGCGCCCGGCAGAGGTTCTTCTCAGGGAGGATGGCACCGTAAAGCTGATCCGCCGGCGTGATACTTTGGACGATCTCCTTCGGAATTTTTAAACAGAATTAGCGATAACATAGAAAGGATGCAGATTTATGAAAATTCAAGTTGGTATCATCGGATATGGCAACATCGGACGGGGCGTGGAGCTCGCCTTGCTGCAAAATGACGACATGGAGCTGACCGGTATCTTCACCCGCCGCGACCCTGCCGCCATCACGCCGCTGACTCCGGGAGTCAAAGTCTACTCCATCGCGGAGGCGGAGCAATTTCAAGGGGCAATCGACGTCATGATTTTGTGCGGAGGGTCGGCCACGGATCTGCCGGAGCAGGGTCCCTGCTTTGCCAAAATGTTCAATACGATCGACAGTTTTGACACTCATGCACGGATCCCCGAGTATTACACCGCCATGAATGAAGCGGCTCTGGATACAGAGCATGTGTCGATCATTTCCGTTGGCTGGGATCCGGGCCTTTTCTCTCTAACCCGCGCATATGCCGGCGCCATCCTGCCAGAGGGGAAGGTCTACACTTTCTGGGGAAAAGGCGTAAGCCAAGGCCACTCTGACGCGATCCGACGTGTCCCAGGGGTCAAAAATGCGATCCAGTACACGATTCCCGTAGAGGAAGCGATGGAAGAGGTCCGCAGCGGGAGACAGCCCGACCTGTCCACACGCCAGAAGCATCTCCGGGAATGCTTTGTCGTAGCGGAGGACGGTGCAGATCTGGCCGCCATTGAATCCGCCATCATATCGATGCCAAATTATTTCTCCGATTACGATACGACTGTCCACTTCATCAGCGAAGACGAACTGAAGGCCAATCACGGCGCCATGGCCCACGGCGGCTTCGTGATTCGCACCGGAAAGACGGGGCTGGAACAGGAGCACAATCACGTCGTGGAGTTCTCTTTAAAGCTGGATTCCAACCCTGAGTTTACAGCGAATGTTCTGGCGGCTTATGCCCGGGCTGCCGTCAGACTCGCAGACAATGGTGACTTTGGCGCCAAGTCTGTGCTGGATATTCCTCCCGCGCTGCTGAGTCCAAAATCAGGGGAAGCGCTGCGGAAAGAACTGCTATAACTTGTCCTGTTAGAGGGGCTGGCGCAAAACAGAATTTTATACTAAGTACCGCCGAGGTTCTCGTATAAATTCTGATTTTGTGACGGCCCTCTTTTTGTGGAACAGCTCCTGTTTTCTGTAATCATTCTCGTTGACGCCCCGAGACTTCTATGCTATGATAGGAGCGAATTAATCCATAAAAAGGAGACCAACGACAATGGCAGATATTCGTTTATCCAATGGCCGCTCCCTTTCTGTCCAGGCGGTTATGCCCGATATTTTTCGCGTCCGCTTTTCGGATGCTGAAAGTGATCGGGAATCCATGCTCACCCGATATGGGATTTTGAAAACCGGAGACCATCCCGACGCGGTCTGGCAGGAATCGGAACCCCTCCCCACCCTCTCCTACTGCGGCACCACGGTGGAGTTAGATCCTTCGGAATGCCGGCTGACTATTGCGAATGAGAAAGTCAAAATCTGTCTTCAATTCGCGCAGCGGCTGGCTAAGAATGGCCTAGATCAGGGATTCGCCATTGCCCTGGACTTAGATGATACCGAACGCCTCTTCGGCCTCGGGGATGAAACACGGTCGATGGTGATGAAGCGCGGACATAAGGCCGATCTCTGGCAGGCAAATGTCAGCTGCTACGGGCCGATCCCCTATGTGATGAGTTCTCGCGGCTGGGGCCTGCTCGTCAATTGTACATATCGCCACACCTATGATCTGGGAGCTGAGGATCCGTCCCGGTTGCTGGTAGACTCCCCCAAGGGCCTTTTAGATTTCTACGTATTTCTAGGCGGGACGCTGCCTTCCACCCTGAATCTCTATACGGATATTGCCGGAAAGCCATTGCTTTTGCCCAAGGCCGCCTATGGCCTGACGTTCGTCTGCAATGAGGAGGAAGGCGCCCGCGATATGCTGGAAAACTGCCGCGATTTTCGGCGTGAGGGCATTCCCTGCGACATCATGGGACTCGAACCCGGCTGGATGGAAACCCACTATGATTTCTCCGTCAACAAAAAATGGGATCCCACTCGATTCTACATTCCCCATTGGAATCCTGACAATCAGAGCGGTCCGTGGACATTCTTCGCATCCCTTCGCCGCATGGGGTTTCAGCTCAGCCTGTGGCTCTGCAATGACTATGATCTGCTGTGGGAAGAGGAAAAGGAAGAGCAAACCCGCGGCACCCGTGATTTCAGCGGCGCTGCCATCAACGATGCGCATCTATCCCAGGCTGTCTATATGGATACGATCACGAAACCCGGCGAGCCTTGGTTCGAACACTTAAAAAAATTTGTGGACAATGGAGCCAGCGCTTTTAAACTCGACGGCGCCAATCAGACCTTGGAGCACCCGGACCGCCTTTGGGCCGGCAAGTATCTGGACGACGAAGTCCACAACGTCTATCCCGTTCTGTACGGGAAGCAGATGAAAGAGGGTTATTCCTCTTACACAGGCAAGCGCGCGCTCATTTACAGCGCCTGCATGTATGCGGGAACCCAGCGGTATTGCGCCACTTGGGCCGGTGATACCGGCGGCGGCTATGAAACGCTAGTCTCCATTTTAAATCTTGGCCTGAGCGGTCACAGCAACGCTACCTGCGATATGGAAGCCGATACGGTGGAGGGCATCCACTACGGCTCGCTCTTGCCTTGGTCACAGCTATTGGGCTGGCGCAACTGGCTTCATCCCTGGTTTCTGGGGGACGGGCTGGAAGCAGCGTTCCGCTATTATACACGCCTGCGCTCCTCCCTCTTTTGGTATCTCTACTCCGCAGCATACGAGGCGGCCTTTACCGGTATGCCCATGGCCCGCGCGCTGAGCCTTGCCTACCCGGAGTGCCCTGAATTTGATTCCATTATGACGGAGTATATGCTGGGCAGAAGTCTCCTCGTGGGGGCTTTCGACTCCACAATCACATTGCCGGACGGCGCCTGGACTGACTTTTGGACCGGAGAGGAATATGCGGGACATGCCTCCTTTTCCTACACGCCTCCTGAAAATAGGGGCGGCGCTCTCTTTGTAAAAGCTGGCGCCATCCTCCCCTTACAGGATTGGGCTCCCTGCCTCACCGGATACCGCCCGGAACAGCTTACCCTCCATCTGTATCCGGGGGAGGGGGAATTCCCACTCTACGAAGATGACGGCGAAACCTACGGATATCAGCAGGGAGAATACGCCATCACGTTACTGCGCCAGTCATGGGCGGCTGAAGAAAAGGAACTTCTCTTCTCCATCGGGGAGCGGGCGGGCAGCTGGCCCGGCATGCCAGAGGCTTTTTCCTTCCGCATCGCCGTGCATACCAATACGCCCCCGAAATGGGTGCTGCTCGACGGCGAGCCGGTGTCCTGCCACTATGAGGATGCCACCCACACAGCGCAGTTTTCCGTCCCTGCAGCGGCATACGCTGACTCCGGCGCTGTAGTGCGGATCGGGTTTTAGGATTCTGCCGCCAGGCAGTCCACACATAGATGAGTGTAGCGCGTTTCTTTCCGCTACACTCTATTTTAATTTTATTTTCCTGGATCAAATGTGCTGACAATTAAAACGATATCGAGAATTTTAATCCATTTTTACTTGAGTTATTCACACATATATGATATCATGGAAATACGTTGTGTAGATTGGAGTGATAGCGGATGACGATAAATGAGTCGCTTGGCGTGGTTCATGACGCCTTTTTTTACTGCGTTGCTTATTTTAATCGCAAATTTATGGTTGAATATTTTACAGAGTTTGAGTTGTTTGAAAAGATTCACTTATCAAATTATGACGGTCTGAAATCCTCCAAAAATGCCCTGGATCCCCCCGAGATCTTCTATCCCCTTTTTTACTATGACGGCAAAAGGAGCTGTGTGGTCACCGCTTATTTTGATCAACATATAGATTTATTTTATAATACCATCGATGATTTCTATTCCCTCCTCCTTGACACCTCAAGATTTAAAAAATTCGTTATGGAGTATTATTTCGGCAGCTATTTTAATGAAAGGGAGCTGCAGAGACTCTGCCTGGCAGAAGGCGAAACCGTCGTAAGGGCTGTGGCAATTTTAAGTAAAGTTGTCGATATCGAGCACTTTACATATATGTTTTTTCATTTCCGGGAGCTCGCGGGCAAAGTCGTTGACTTCTTTAAACATATCATCCCTTTGATCGAAAGCTATCATGCGAAGCAAAAAAAACAAACCCTTGATATCGTCCAAAAATTCATCTCAGGCGACAATGAGCGCCTGGTCAGAAAATGCCTCATGAAATCCGGTGAGGGGGATTCGATCCAGCTTGAGAATCAAACGTACTCCGTTTGCTTTCTGAATCAACATATTATTAAGACATCCTGGCAGAATAGAAAATACATTTTTATTCTTGGATGCGATTTCCAAACCTTGCTTGCCAACTTAAACGATTATCGCCATGTTACCATGCAATCCATCATAAAATCCATAGGGCATCCCGTAAAAATTGAAATCATAAATGAACTCCGCAAAAAAGACTTGACTATTTCACAGCTGGCCCGCCGCTTACAACTTGCCCGCACTTCGATTACGCGATACATAGAAGATCTCTTGGATGAACTGGTCATAGCAAAGGCGCGCAAGTCTGGGACGGAAATTTATTATTGCCTGAATGCCGCATATTTTGAAAAAGCCAAGACAACCATCACTCATTATCTCGACGAGACTATTTTGGATATTCATAAGCCGTAGCCTTACGCTATAAAAGGTGCTGACGCAGCTTCTATGCGGCAGCACCTTTTGTATCTCATGAAATCTCTTTAAACTGGGCGCGATACAGTCTGGCATAGACGCCGCCCTTGGCCAACAATTCCTCGTGGCTTCCCGTCTCCTCGATCCCATTTGCCGTCATGACCACGATGGAATCGGCATTTTTGATTGTGGACAGCCGGTGAGCGATGACGAGACAGGTTCGCCCCTCCGATAGCCGGTCCAGGGCTCTCTGGATTTTCACCTCTGTCTCATTGTCCAAGGCTGAGGTGGCCTCATCCAATATTAAAATCCGCGGATTTTTCAGAAAGACTCGCGCGATGGAGATTCGCTGTTTCTGACCTCCCGACAGCCGCACCCCCCGCTGCCCAATATCCGTATCATATCCATCCGGCAGCGTCATAATGAATTCATGGATATTAGCCGCCTTGGCCGCCTGAATCATCTCCTCCTCCGACGCCTCCAGCCGTCCATACATAATATTTTCCCGCACCGTCCCTGCAAATAGGAACACATCCTGCTGGACAAGACCAATGTTCTTCCTGAGAGAGCGCATGGTCACATCCCGGATGTCATGTCCATCGATAGTGATACTGCCTCCGTCGATCTCATAGAATCTGGGAATCAGATGGCACAATGTGGTTTTGCCCCCGCCGGAGGGCCCTACCAGCGCCAGCGTCTTTCCCTCAGGAATGGCCAGATTGATGTGATGTAAAATCTTGGCCTCCCCCTCGCTGTACGAAAACGTCACATTCTCAAAGGCGATATCGCCCTTCACCTTTTTCAGCTCAAGGGCTCCGGGCTTATCCTGGATGTCCGGATCCGTATCCAAAATCTCGGTAAACCGCTCGAATCCCGTCATCCCCGTCTCAAATTGCTGTGCAAAATTGGACAGCCGGCGCACTGGCTGCATGAAAGACGAGATATACAGCATAAACGCCAGGATATCCGGCGCGTCCATGCGGCCCTGCAGGAAGAAGATGCCTCCCACGATGAGCACCGTGATGTTCAGCACGTTGCCCAGGCTATCCAGCCCTGTCTGAAAGATCGCCATATACTTATAGCTTGCCTTCTTGGCGACGCGAAATTCGCGGTTGCCCTCCTGGAAGCGGTCTTTTTCATACTCTTCGTTTGCAAAGGCCTTGGCCACCCGCACGCCGGACAGGCTGTTTTCAAGCTGGGAATTGATATTGGCCACTCTCTTGCGCACTTCCCGCTGCGTCTGGCGCATCTTGAGCCGCACCCGCATAGCAAAGAAAACCATAATGGGGACAAAAATATAGGCGATAATGGCCAGCTGCCAGTTGATATTCACCATGATAAAAAAGGAGCCGATGAACATAACAATGGATAAAAACAAATCCTCCGGTCCGTGGTGCGCCAGCACTGTAATCTCAAAAAGGTCGTTGGTCACTCTG
>CAUFVC010000047.1:0-10456 GCA_959029275.1 uncultured Eubacteriales bacterium
ACATAGGAATAGCAGGTCCGAATCAATTTGGGAAGCTGCCAGAGATTTTTCCCCTGGAGAAGTTGGTCTGCCGCCGCCCTGAGGAAGCTCTGCTGCATTTCCACGCGCTCAAGATCCCCCATCCGGTACGTCTGGCGGTGCCGGACCACCGCCTCCGCCTGTTCCCCGTTTAACACCTGCAAGCCCGCCTCCACCGTCACGTTTCTCTGATAGTCATCGTTCCACGTTGTAACCGTCTTGGGCACGTCAAACTCGATCCCCCCAATGGCGTCGATGACCTGGCGAAACCCCTCGAACGTAACCGCGGCGTAGAAATCAATGTCGATATCCAGCAGCTTTTCCACCATATACACACTCCAGGCGTTGGCATTACCTCCGTCGAAGGCATAGTTGTGAACCTCTGTCAGCTTCAGCGTCCTCTTGGTATATTGGTTGATCTCTTTTAGCGCCTGGTATTCCTGATTGGTCAACGTGACCTGCGTATCCCGCGGAATTGATACAAGGCTCGTCGTTTTCGTCGCCGTATTAAAATTGCACAGCATCATAACATCCGTGTGCAGGCCATCCAAGTCCAAGCCAAAGAGTAGAACGGTCACGTTGTCCTGATCCGGTTTATTTTGAATCCAATCCAGGTATTCTTGCTCCTCCGGGCTGATGGACGATTCCTCTGAGGACTCCCCCGATGAATTCTGTAGGGGGGAACGGCTCTCCTCCTCAAAGCTGATCTCGCCTGTATGAGAGGGCGTTTGATTCTTTCCCCACAGAGCGCGGAGACCACTCCACCCAACGGGTAACAGCAACGCTAGGGCTAGGGCTATGATACTGGCGCCGATGGCTACTGCCCGGGTTTTCTTGCTCTTCTTCATTAGTTCCCAATCCCTTCTTTTCAAACCTGTATCTACAATTGGCTATACTATACCATCGATTTGTATCGAATTTGTATCGTAAACCCCGGGATGAGTAAATATGGCTCAGAGTGCTTTTTCGAAGCAGTAAAAAGGCAGGTCCCGAACTCGAGGATCTTTGTTTCGGTAGTAGATCTCGCCTTTTTTTACAAATCCTAACTTTTCATAGGTCAAAACCGCGTGGTGATTGCCTGAAAAGCTGTCAATGCGCACCGCGGCCGCCGCCATTTTCCGCGCCTGCTTTTCCGCAAATGCAATCAACGTCTTGGCCAGTCCCCGGCGCTGATACGCGGGATGCACCGCTAAACGGTGGATATATAGTACTGATCCGCTGTGAATTTCCCAGGAAACAGCCGCGTATTCCGGTGCGGGGGTATTGTCAATCGTTACGACACCCATAAGCACATCGCCATCAAAAGCGCCGTATAGAGCGCCGGCCCGCTGGTCACGCTCCGCTTCTTTCTGGGTCGGATACTCCGGCGTCCAGTTGAAGAGCCCCTTCTGATTCATGGCGCGGCTACAGGCTGTATAAATCTCCCCTGCCGCCGCGACCTCCGCCTCTGTTATGGTTCTTATTTCAAAGCTCATATCGCCTCTATTGAATCCTCCTACATTCCAGATAAAAGCGTTTATCCCTCGCATCTCCCATGGAGAATGTCTTTCTAGGCAAAACGCCCCCTTGAAGAATCCCAGGAAATAATTGATCCTTTTCCATGCCGGCAAAAGTAAAGGCTATGTTTCCCTCAAGTCGGCCTAACTCTTTGGCCTCCTTCAGTCCGTGGATGTAATCGATCTTGCCGCCGTACTCCTGTAGAAAGGGATCGAGAAACGATTGAAGAAGGCTCACCGGGAGTAATCCCTCAGGCGCCGAAATTGACAGCGACCCTTCATAATCCTTCGCCCAATACTCCAGCGCAATCTCGCCGGCCTCCGGGCTTCCGGCGTGACTCTCCGGATATGCCCTTCTCAGCGCCTCCACAACTTGCCGGGGATCGACGCCAAACAGAACTCTGTATATTGGCTCAAATTTTAGAGATGCATCGTGCAGGTTTACAACCTCCGCCAGCGCATAGCGCGATGGGTGCCGCAGCGCAGCCTCGACTCCCATTTCTTCTTTTCGCATGTCATAGCACGCTTTCGCGGTGGCCAGGGAGTGATTACCGTCGCCTACGGCTAGCACCAAAGGATCCGTCCTCGACGTGTGATACTTCTCTTGAAATTCTTCCAGACTGCTCATCTGCTCTACGACAGACTGCACCCGCCGGATCTCTTTTTCATCTAGCAGATATCCCGTCACATGCCCGCTGTCCAGCATGAGTTTAAAATCATAGACTTTGGTCAGTTCCCTTTTTCTTTCTGTGATGGGTTCAATCAACCGCCGCTCCACATCGTCCGCCAAAAGCATAAGATGCGGCAGTTCGAGAGCGGCGTCCTGCCGAATCCTGACCCTTGGCGGGATACGCGACAAGACAGTTTCTTCCGTCGCTCGTATTTCCGTCTTGGCGCCCGCAGCATACTCATAGTCTTCCAAATCAACCGCCCCGACGATCCCTCTACGCACACCTCCCCCGGCGATGCGCCGTTCGACGTAAATCATCGCATCCTTGAATTGCCGAAAAACGCCTTCGCTCAGATACGCCCGCATCGTTTCATTGACGCTCCGTATCCGTTCTCGAACGCACGCCTCTCCTTCTTCTAAATAAATCTCCGGCAATGTGATGTGATAGGCAGATGGATGTCCCTCTGTGAGTGTCTGAACCTGCTTCCAATAAGCCGCATCCGATGTAAACTGATCACAAGCAATGGTGCTCCACACAGCACATTCTTCCTCATGCGGCAGCAGGATTGTCGCGGGCGTAAATCTCATCGTCTCGTCCTCCTTAGCGACACGGATACCATGTCGATTTCTAGTCTCTTATTATAGCGTGATATCGAGTACGGGTCAAGCCCTTTCCCCCATTTTCGAGAGCCGTGTCTCCTCAATCAACATGATGTGACAGATGGCCTCTCAACAAAATTTTTTAAAATTTCTTGACAAAGAGCAAAACCTGCCGTATAATAAAAACTGCGCTTGTAAAAGCGCTGAGACTCGTGGAGGAGTGTCCGAGTGGTTTAAGGAGCTGGTCTTGAAAACCAGTGAATCCGAAAGGGTCCGTGGGTTCGAATCCTACCTCCTCCGTTATTTGGGCCCGTTGGTCAAGCGGTCAAGACATCGCCCTTTCACGGCGGTAACGAGAGTTCGATTCTCTCACGGGTCATTGTACCCTATTTATATCCTATGGCTCAGTGGTACAGTTGGTTAGTACGCCGGCCTGTCACGCCGGAGGTCGAGGGTTCGAGCCCCTTCTGAGTCGTTTTTCCTCTGGGGATGGCCTTTATGCCATGGCCCAGTGGAAGTCTCCTGCTTTAGTGCGGGAGGGACCGGTTGGCAGTTCCAGTCTGCCCTCCGCTTTATATGTGCGCGAATGGCTCAGAGGTAGAGCATCGCCTTGCCAAGGCGAGGGCCGCGGGTTCGAATCCCGTTTCGCGCTTGCTGTTTAAGCGGGTTCCCTTTGGGGAGCCCGTTTTTAGTTCACGGCTTGTTCATGCACACGCATCAGGTGCCATCTCAGGAAACGGGAGTCACTATGGATGCCGATGAAATGTGATAGACCATTGCAACAGATCAAGACAGAGGTAAAAGCGAAGATCAGCTACATCAAACGGGAGGCGTACAATGGCACTACAAGAATCCAGGAGAGCAACTCTTGATGGCGGAGACATACACCTTCCGCGAACAAAAAAATGACTGCTCCTCCCCTTCAGGGGCAGTCATTTTCTATATCTCACTTTAGCTACCCGACCAACTTGCAGTCAGTCAGCCGATCTCTGCATTCTAATAATTTTTAGCTTGAATCTGGAAATAGGCTTTGGGATGGCTACAGACAGGACAGATCTCAGGCGCGTTCTTCCCAACATGGATATGTCCACAGTTGGCACACTGCCAGATCACCACGTCCTCTTTGATAAAGACTTTCTGCTCTTCCACGTTCTTCAACAGCGCGCGGTATCGCTCCTCATGCTCTTTCTCAATCCGGCCAACTGCCTCAAACAGATACGCGATTTTGGTGAATCCCTCCTCCGCCGCTTCCCTGGCAAAGGTCGCATACATATCGGTCCACTCATAATTCTCACCGGCGGCCGCATCGTCCAGATTCGCCGCTGTGCCCGGCACCGCGCCGTCGTGGAGAAGCTTAAACCAAATCTTGGCATGCTCTTTCTCATTGTGTGCCGTCTCTAAAAATAATGCCGCAATCTGCTCGTAGCCTTCCTTCTTCGCTGCGGATGCATAATACATATACTTGGTATGTGCCTGCGACTCTCCTGCAAAAGCGGTCATCAAATTCGCTTCTGTCTTCGATCCTTTTAACTCCATTGCTATACTCCTCTCTTTGGAAAATTCTGGTTTTCATTCTTCTATAGTATAGCAGAGTGGCAGCAAAAAATCAATATTTATTTTCTAATAATAATTATTATCATTTAGCACAGACTTTTACATACCTTCAGTTTTTTCCCCTTCTGCTGCCTCCTTGAAATCTGTAAATGTACCGCCAGCGACACGATTCCGGATATGAGGACAAACCCATAAAAACTGATTCCACGGCTCAACAACATGGCAGGCAAGATCTGTGTTTGGCTGAAAAAGAGTTTATAGACCAGCAGGAAACTTCCCTCCGTCGCCCCCACCGCGCCAGGCAGGGGAAGGGCAACGACCGCCACATTGAGCAAAGCCTGGACAGCTATCAGATCCATGGGACCGTATTGCCTTAGCCCAAAGGCAAGATACACACAATAGGGCACGAGAAATTGGCAGCTGAGCTGTACCACCGTCACCAGCAAAACCTTCCCTAAAACTTTTGGATTCTTCCTGATAAAGGCGGCGCCCTCCTGATACTCCCGGATCTGGCGGTCCAGCCATTCCTCAACCTTCGCCAAATCTTTTACGATATGAAGGCGGTGAAGAAAGCTTGCGCAGGCCATCATCACTTTGCGCAACCACTTTTTTGAGAAAATCGTAGCCACGATAAAGGCAAACAGGCATGAATTAAAGGCAAAGCCAAAGATGACCAAAAGTCCGATCCCCTGAACCCCCGCGCTGACGAATTTATACTTCCAGATAAAGCAGACCAAGGCGTAGAGCATCATAACCAACTGATAGATAGCCACAATCACAAGCAGGGTCAAGGATGAGAGGGAAACAGAAATTCCTTCTTTATTCATATAATACGCCTGCGCCGGCTGTCCGCCGGAAGCCGATGGCGTGATGGAGCTGAAATAAAAACCGACAAAAGAATATCGCAGGCAGCGAAAAAAGGGAATTCGCAGGCCAACCTGCCGAAGAATGATTCGGATATTCAAAGCTTCGCAGGCCACAAAACTCACCATCAGCGCAAATCCCACCAGTATAAATAAAGGATTTACCTTGCGCAGAGTCCCCAGCAGCATAGGCCAGGAGATGTCCCGCAGCAAAAAGAAAAAGGTTCCCGCCATCAACGCCGCGAGAAAAATGGTGCTCCCCCACATTTTCTTTTTATCTTCCATAAATGAACTCATATTCCTGTCTCCTTAAGCAAAACAAAGCGATACCCAATTTTCTGAAATACGGGCAGCGCCGATTCCAGCGCATCGATGGTTCTCTCCGGAGCGCCCGGCGCTCCGCCTCCGTCGTGAAGGCAGATGATAGATCCCCGCTGGACCCTTTCCAACAGTCGCCTCACGATCTCTCGGGAGGTTTGATTGCGCTTCCAGTCCTGGGCCATGACATTCCACATCACCAATTGATATCCCGCCGCCTGTATCTGTTTCAGCGTTTCTTGATTCACATAGCCCCACGGCGGCCGGTAATACTTGCAGTTGACGCCGAGTTCCCGCAAAATGGCGGCGCTCTTGGCAAAATCCCGCTTCACATAGGCCGGAGTCACCAGCCAGGCATTCCTATGGGCGCGCGAGTGTAGACCGACTTCATGTCCTTCTTCCAGCATACGCCGGACCAGATCCGGATTTTCTTTCGCCCGCTCCGCCACGACAAAAAAATGCGCCGGTACCCCATACCTCTTCAACACATCCAAAACCTTCGGCGTGTACCGCGGATCCGGGCCATCGTCAAAGGTCAGAACGATTTCCTTGTCCGCCGGGTGCGGAATCTTTCGGATGGCTTTCCTGGACACCCATTTGTGATAGAAGCTGGGCACGACGCAATACCAGCTGTAGAGGGCTCCGAGGGCTGACGCGACTACAATCCCCCATTTTGCAGCGTTTTTCATGCAAGAACTCCCCCTTCATGAAGTGTAGCCAGCTCCTCCC
Source organism: uncultured Eubacteriales bacterium (assembly GCA_959029275.1). Lineage (GTDB taxonomy): Bacteria > Bacillota > Clostridia > Lachnospirales > Bianqueaceae > Bianquea. Next base: position 6,249 of record CAUFVC010000047.1, read on the forward strand.
TCGCCGCTTCTGCCTGCCGGTCCAGAATTTGACCTAATGCTTTAATCACCACATTGGGCTCCAGCGTCGCCTTGAGGCGCCGCATGTTGGCGCGAATGTCCGCCAGAGCGATGTCATCGTTCAGCATAGCGGACAGCTCCCGGATCGTCGCCTCCTGTTCGCTCGAGAGAACGCGGCCGATCTTATTGGCCTCGATGAATTCTGCGTTGTGTATTTCCTGCATCAGCGTTGGCGCGATGGTCGCAAGGGGTAGCTCCGCAAAAATGGATTCAAACAAGGTGATCCCGCCGGGCTTCGTCACGATGAGATCCGCTTCCTCCATATAGCGGTACACCTCGTCGGTGAACCCGACCACTTCAATATTGGCATAGCGGCCGTGCAGCCGTTCATACGCGCTGCGGTTGTTGCCCGCGATAATCGTAGTGCTCACACCGGAAAGGGTGTCTAGCGTCTCATAGAAAGCCGGATCCTTCGGCAGCAGACCCCAGCCTCCTCCCATGATCAATAGATTTTTCCCCTCACGGGCGCGTCTGTGGTGTAGCGTTTTAAACTGTTCTTTCACCGGGATCCCTCCCACAAGAATTGAGCCGGGACAGGCGCCCTTTGCGATGATGCCCTCTTTGACCGACTCGCACGGGACTAAATATACATCCGTCCCCGGATTGATCCACTCGCCGTGGGTGCTGACATCGGTGATGCAGGTGATGAGGGGAATGGGGGCGTCAAAGCGGCGCTTATATTCTGATACCACTTGGGCGCATATTGGCAGCGTACAAACGATCATGTCCGGCTGCTCCCGCTGTAGAAGGCTCTCCAACTTTTTCAAAAAATGATGGATGAGCGGGATCTTATTTTCACCTCTCAGCGCCGCCATTCTATCGGTTCCCTTATAATATGCATTGTATGCCTTCTGACATCTCGTGACAAAAAAACGAAAGGATCGATAGTACACATCGCTCACGGGTATACTATACTCAACCAAGTCAACGACCGTAACGCTAGCGTTCGAAAACAGCTTCTGAATCTCCAGCCCCAGCGTCTCCGCGGCTGAAAAATGCCCCATACCAAATTTTCCGGTTAATATTAAAATGTTCATATTGAACGCCTCCGCTTCGTCCTTATGTCTATCTTCCCTTCGACAACAAACTTCGTCTTTTATGAACTGAATATAAACTCAGTATAAAGGAACGTCCTTAAAAAACTGCATAGACAATTCTTAAGATTTCTTAAATACATGTGGAGGAACCCTGTACCTCTGACATTTACAGTCCATCCATTTCATGATACAATGTAGACAAAAGGAGGGCGTCTGACTGTGAATGCCAACTTAGAATATTATAAGGTTTTTTATACCATTGTCAAATGCGGCAGTATCAGCGCCGCAGCGGATCATCTATTTCTGTCGCAGCCGGCAGTCAGCCAAACCATTCGCAGGCTGGAAAAAGAGTTGAATGTTGAACTTTTCATACGGACTCCTAAAGGCATCCGGCTGACTGCGGAGGGAGAATTGCTATTTGCCCACGTGTCGAAAGGTTACGAGGAAATCATGCTTGGGGAACGGCGAATGCGGCAATACATGAATTTGGAAGAGGGAGAGATCCGCATCGGGGCCAGCGACATGACGCTGGAGTTCTTCCTTCTTCCATATCTTGAGCGCTTCCACCAGCTACACCCAACAATTAAAGCCAGCGTCACCAACGGTCCGACGCCGGTGACCATCCGCGCACTGCTGGCCGGCGATATTGACTTTTGCGTAGTCAGCTCTCCTCTTGACAGCCACAAAGAGTATTCCATCCGCCCGGTGGCTTCCATCGAGGACGTATTCATTGCCGGGAGTCAGTTCAGCGAACTAAAGGGAAAAACCCTCCCCCTCGCCGCCCTGGAGACTCTCCCCATTGTCTGTCTAGAATCGAGAACTAGCACGCGCCGGTACGTGGATTCTTTTCTCCAGTCCCGCTCCGTCCACCTACATCCAGAGTTTGAACTGGCCACCAGCGATTTGATCGTGCAATTTACGCAGCGCAATCTCGGGGTCGGCTGTGTCGTGCGAAATTTTTATGAGAAGCATAAAGCCGAGGGCGGCCTATTTGAACTACAGCTGGAGGAATCGCTTCCGCCCCGAAATCTATGCCTAGTCACTGGACTGAACATTCCCATATCGCCTGCCGGCAGAGAGTTTTTATCTCTGATTCCATGAATCGGATTCCATAATATTTTCTTATAAATATTATAAGTTTTATTGCCTTTACTTATATTGCAAAGTGTGATAGGATACTCATGTCAATATGAGTGGCACAGTCAACATCAACTATAGGAGGTTCAAATATGGTACAAGCGATTGTAGGCGGTAACTGGGGAGACGAGGGTAAAGGCAAAATTACCGACACCCTGGCAGAACAATCCGACATCGTCGTCCGTTTTCAGGGCGGGGCCAACGCAGGTCACACCATCATCAACAACTATGGCAAGTTTGCCCTGCATCTTCTGCCGTCCGGCGTATTCCGCAGTACGGTCGTCAATGTGATCGCACAGGGAGTGGCGCTGAATTTGAAATCGTTATTCCATGAACTGGACACCCTGCTGTCCCGTGGGATTCCCATGCCGAATATCCTCGTATCGGACCGGGCGCAGATCGTAATGCCATACCATGTGCTCTTTGATCAGCTGGAAGAACAGCGCTTGGGCAGCAAAAGCTTTGGCTCCACCAAATCCGGCATCGCGCCTTTTTATGCGGATAAATACCTGAAAATCGGCATTCAGGTTGGCGAGCTCTTTGATGACGATCTCTTGAGGGAACGCTTGGAGCGCGCCTGCGCCATCAAAAATGAAACGCTTAAATCTCTGTATCCGGGGAACGCTCTGCTCGATGTGGATTCTATTTATAATGAAATGACAAGTTATCGCAGCCGGCTTCGCCCTCTCGTGGCGGACACGGCCCTGTTCCTAAATGACGCCATCCGTGCGGGAAAAAACATTTTGCTTGAAGGTCAGCTGGGGGCGCTAAAGGACACGGATAACGGCATTTATCCCTTTGTAACCTCTTCCTCCCCCTTGGCGGGCTTTGCCTGTGTGGGCGCAGGCATCCCTCCGACGAAAATCGAAACGATCATCACGGTTGTGAAATCCTATTCCTCTGCCGTCGGCGCGGGGGCCTTTGTCAGCGAAATCTTTGGAGATGAAGCGAAGGAGCTGCGCGACCGCGGTGGAGACAGCGGAGAATACGGAGCTACCACAGGCCGTCCACGGCGCATGGGCTGGTTTGACGCTGTTGCAACGCGGTACGGCTGTATGCTGCAGGGGACGACGCAGGTCGCATTCTCCCTGCTGGATGTTCTCAGCTACCTAGACACGATTCCCGTCTGCACCGCCTACTCCATTGACGGCGAGGAGACAGACCATTTCCCCATCACACCGCTGTTGAACAAGGCTAAGCCTGTCTACACCTATTTGGATGGCTGGAAATGCGATATCCGCGGCATCCGCAAGTATGAGGATCTGCCAGTCAACGCGAGGCGATACGTGGAATTCATCGAAAAACAGATCGGATACCCCATCACCATGATCTCCAACGGGCCAAAGCGGGAAGATCTCATCTATCGATAACAGATAAGGCCAAACCGGATCGGAATCGGGTTTGGCCTCTTCTTTTTATGACTCTGCTTTCATATATCCCAAAAATTCTGGGTAAACCTTCAAAATAAGCCGGTAGACGCCCATGCCAACCCCATAGGCAAGCCAATACCACAGACTGTAGGAGAGATCCGCAGGACTCGCGATACCTGTCGCCGCCCGGAAAGCCACCGGATAAAGGAACAGAAATCCTCCCACCCCCAACGCCGTCAAAATCTGAATCCGCAGGCGTTTCGCCTTGGGAAATACGATGGGCAATACAATACCCAATACAATCCCCGAACGCCAGATCCAGGAGATATCCAATACGTACGACCCCAGTCCCTTTCCCTGAATCCCCTCTCGAACGCTGGCAATGGGATTCCATTGAATCGGTTGATAGGCCTGGAGCTCCCGCATGGCCCGTATGGCGTCCCAGTCCAGGGGAAGGGGAAGAATCGTGTGGACCACTGTCGTATAGACAGACCACAGGGCAAATATAGCGACCGCATAATAAATCGCCGTCCATCCTTTTTTTCGGTTGCGGAGATAAAAGACCAAAAATATCACCGCGGCCAGCAGGATGGTCAACGGGCCTG
>CAUFVC010000048.1:0-10382 GCA_959029275.1 uncultured Eubacteriales bacterium
TATTAGACTGCTATGGATAAAAACACCGCCCCCAGCATTTCTCCTATGGGCGGTCATTGGTCTAGCGATCCAACGCCGTTTCATTTTTCACGGCAATCGATCTCGATATGTTGTGTTTTTGAGACAGACGGTTCAGCACATTATTGTCACATCATTGCGGTGCAGCCCCTCCAAAGCCCACAGGATCAAAAAGAATTTTCACTCATCCAAGGTGAACAAAAAGTGAATTTTCACTCCATCTTATTGAAAAATATGAAAATTTGGGTATAATTATAGTCAAGGAATAAAGGAGGTGCTGTATATGCAATATGAAAGTGAGGGCATTGAATATGAATCTCAAATGACCGATGATATTTATAAGCAGGTTATCGCATTTGCAAATACCGAAGGCGGCATTATCTACATTGGCATTGATGACAAGGGCAATCTGACCGGCATCGATGATGTCGATGAAACCTATACTCGCCTGACCAATGGTATTCGTGACGCTATCGCACCGGATATTACCATGTTCGTGCGGTACGTCTTCCAAGAGAACAAAGTTATTCGGATCGAAGTTGGGGAAGGCAGCTATAAACCGTATTACTTGAAATCCAAGGGCATGAAGCCCAACGGCGTATATGTTCGTCAGGGGGCTTCCAGTGTACAGGCATCTCCCAATCAGATTCGCAGAATGATTAAGGATTCGGAGGGTGATGTATTTGAGGAAATGCGCACGGTCACACAGGAACTGTCCTTTAATGCGGCAGAGCGTACCTTCAAACGATATAAGGTTGATTTCTCCGAAGAAAAATATATTGCCCTTGGCCTGCGGAATATCCACGACGATCAGTACACCAATCTGGCGATGATCTTGTCCGATCAGTGTCAACACACTACGAAGGTCGCTGTGTTTGGTGATGAAGCCAACATTACATTCAAGGATGCAAAGGAGTTCGGCGGCTCCATCTTCAAGCAGTTGGATGACAGTTATTCGTATCTTGTCCTGTGTAACCGTACCGCTGCTACATTCAAGGGCTTGGAGCGAGTTGAACTGCCTGACTATCCTGAAGAAGCATTGCGTGAAGCATTGCTCAATGCGCTTGTCCACCGTGACTACAGCTACAGCGGCAGCATTATTATCAATGTCAACGATTCCTGCATAGAGTTCATTTCCATTGGCGGCTTGCTGCCCGGCCTTTCGGCTGACGATATCCGCAGTGGCATTTCTCAGCCCCGCAACCGCAAACTGGCAGAAATCTTCCATCGGTTGAAGCTGATTGAATCTTACGGCACTGGAATCCGTAAAATCTATGCACTCTATAAGGATTGTGCTGCGCAGCCCCGTATCGAAGTGACTACCAACACCTTCAAACTGGTGTTGCCCAATATGAATGCTAATATAGAAGCAACCGAAACTGCACCGGCAGCAACCGAAAATACTCCTGTGGTGATTACACCGCAGATGAAAACTGTAATGGATTATCTGGCAGAGTACGGAGAAATGACAGATGAAGATTTGCAGGAGCTACTGAATATCAAAAAGACGAGAGCATATCTGCTTGCGCGCCAAATGAACGAGAGTGGGCTGATAGATGTTATAGGCAGAGGTGCTACAAAAAAATATAAAATGAAATGATCGGAGGTGCTGCGATGGATCAGGTTTTCTTACCAATGCTGCGGCTCTCTTGGCGATATTATCAAGCGGCACTTTGCCTTCTCCCTCGCCAAACTCGACTTTTACATTGATTACACTGTCAGGTTTTTGTGGGAAAGCAAGACAACCGTCTCCACATGCACTGTCTGCGGGAACATATCGACGCACTGGATTTTTGTAGCGGTATAGCCAGCCTGCTGAAAGATTGGCAAGTCGCGGAGCAGAGAGGTGGGCTTGCAGGACACATAGATAAATTGTTTTGGCGCATAGGCTAAAATTTTTGGCAGGGCCTTGGGGTGAATTCCGTCCCGGGGAGGATCCAGAATAATGGTATCGGGGGCCGCGCCCAGCCCATCTACCAATCGCAAAACATCACCGGCGATAAAGGAACAATTGGTGAGCCCGTTTAAAGCCGCGTTTTCGACGGCGGCCTCCACAGCTTCCGCCACCAATTCAATACCCAGAACCCGTTTCGCGCCGGCGCCTGCCATGATCTGGGCAATGGTGCCCGTTCCGCAGTAGAGATCGAAGATCGTCTGTCCCTCTATGTCCCCGGCGAACTCCCGCACAGCGCGGTATAGCGTCTCTGCGCCTCTGGAATTGGTCTGAAAGAAGGAGAAGGGTGTGATTTTAAACTGTAACCCCAATAATTCTTCTGTAAACCAATCGACGCCCCAGAGGACTGTCATCGCATCTTTTTGCACTACGTCGGCAAGGCTATCGTTGATGGTATGGAGGACTCCCGCTATATGACCCCCCAGGGAGATGGATTGCAGGCATCGGAGAAAGGCGGCTCTGTCCAGCGTCCCCTGAGAGGTGGTCACCAGATTCACCAGTATGCTTCCGTCGCACTCGCTCCGCCGCAGGACCAGGTGGCGGAGAAACCCTTCGTGGGTGTGCTTGCTACAGTAGGAGGCGCCAATGGAATGAAAGTATGACAGAACGGCGCTGACGATCTGATTGAAGTCGTCGTGGACGAGAGTGCAGTGATTGGCCGTTACAATGTCATGAAACGCGCCGCGCTTATGTAGGCCGAGGGTCAACGGCCCCGCTTTCTCTTCGTCGCCGAAGCTGTACTCCATTTTATTGCGGTAGCCTGCTGGGGCAGGGCTTGGGAGAATGGGGAGAAACATAGGTCTTGACGCATCCAGTACGGGTGCCAACAGTTTCCGAACTTGAGATTCTTTTAACTCCAGCTGTTTATCGTAGGGGACGGTCTGATAATGGCAGCCGCCGCAACAGCCCGCGACGGGGCAGGGAGATTCAACTTCATACGGTGCGGGCGATAATACTCGGACTACGCGCCCCTCCCGCCGCCGTTTTCGATTGAGTGATACTTCGACTGTCTGGCCTGGCAGAACGTTTTTTATGTGGATCGAGGATGCGGGTTTGGAAGTCTCAGATACAGAAAATCCGGCGGCTGGGCTGTCCTCATGTGGAGAGGACGGATCCCCCGTCGCCGGAATTAGGATTCCCTTATTAGGAAACAGGACTTCGGAAACCGTACCCTGGATTAGCAGTGGTTCCTTCATCGTATGGCAAACCTCTTTCTATTCTTTGTCGGTGTCGTTATCCTCGGTGTCGTCGTCCTCTTCGTCGAAGTCGTAGTCGAAATCCTCCTCATACTCGATATCGTCCTCATCATCGAGATAATCGAAATCGTCGTCGTCATCATCACAGCAGCAGCAGTCATGCTTTTTGTTGTGCTTTACAAGCATTACAATAACCAAAGCGGCCACAGCGGCAGCGGCTATGGCAATCCATATCCATTTGCAGTTCTTTTCCTTTTTTGTATCGGTGCCCTTGAGTTTTGCAACGAGATCCTTGAGCTGTTCCATTTCAAGTACATTTTTAGCAATAGTATTCATGTAGAATCTCCTTTCTGCGTTGTTTAAAGATCTACTTACGCTCTCTACACATTATACCCCACTTATCCTGTTTTCACAAGAAAAATTTTAATATTTATAAATTATTCATTTTTATGCGCGAATGGAAACGACATCCTGATTGCGGGGCGTGGGTTCTGGGGTTGTGGCCGGGTACCCGACGGTCACGGCAAATAGAGGATGGTATCCCTTAGGCACTTGAATCTTTTCTGCAAATGCGTCGCCCTCCGGGCTATTCCAAAAGGGTGTTCCGCAGCCGATAAAACATGTGCCGAGGCCGAGGGATTCCGCCGCCAGCATAATATTTTGAGCGGAGAGAGAACAGTCGGTCACCGCCCAGGAGGAGTCGATGGCTCCGGAGATGACGATGACGGCAGGTGCATTGTGGAGAGGGTGGTCCATGCCGCGGGAGCGGGCGATGCCGTCGGCCAGCTCTTGAATTTCCTCCGGCCTTTGCAGTGTAGTAAAGTAGCGGGGCTGTAGATTGCGGGCGCTTGGCGCGTTTATGGCGCATTGGAGCAGAGTGTTCAGTTGCTCAGGGGATACAGGCTGGGCTGTATAATTCCGAATGCTCCGGCGAGTAGCAATTGTCTTGATGACATCGTTCATTGACTGAGACCTCCTACGATTTTTTTAAGCACTGCTCATTATACCACAGATTGGAAGAAATGCAAGATAGGTCCTGACGGGAGTTGGATGCCCGTCCCGTCCGAGTATTACACTTGAAAGGGGGAGGAAAATTATTGAGTGACGTCCTTCAGTAACGTTCTATATTGAGATTAGCTACATTATCATAATGAATCATTGTTACCCTCCTCACTGCTGTCCGGCAGCTTACCTGCCTGCGCTGCCAGCTTTTTCTCCTGCGATTTAACGCGACGTTCCAGTTTTTTGATGTCCTCAGAGGGCGGCAGTTCTTCCGGCTTAATGCCACGCTGACCGAGCATCTCGCGTACGGAAAGATTATTCTGCACGTGTTCGCCAGTAATGGCACGTTCACCCTGCAGGTCTTTTTCTTCCACATTATAATTGGTCATTTCTGTTGCCAGATTCTTTGCTGCAATTGTCAGTGTGGGCAGAAAGTCTGCAAGAGGTCGATTGTCTTTCACGCCCAGACGTGTTTTCATTTCCATTGTAGTGTGACCACCAAACAGGGCTTGATCACCTTTAGAGCGAATGCGACCAAAACCGGCGTCATCAACACCGCGCTCATAGATATTCTGGGAAAGGCGCTTCTCAGATTCACGCAGTCTGCCACGCGCTTCAGTGCGCTCAATCAGTGCAATACGCTCCTCAATCAGTTCCTGCTTTCTGGTTTGTACAGCGAAGTAGCTTTGCGCAAATGCGATTTCTTCTTTCTTGGGATCACCATTCTGGGCAATCAAATAACAGGCATAGCGGGTCAGCATATAATCCTTAACCGGTCTATGTGCGCCTTTACCGGTCTCGATCATTTTCGTGATGTCACGAAAATGATCCAACACATCGATACCACTAGTTTCACAGGATTCCATTGCGCGGGAGATGGCTTTATCGAAGTTTTCCCAACGCTCATAGCCGAGCAACAACATTAACTCGCGTGCATACCAAAATTCAACTTTAGCGGTTTCATCACTATGTATAACAAGGTCAAACTGTTCTTTAATCTGACCAACTCTCTTTTTATCCATTATACTTCCTCCGTGTTTTCAGGCAAAAATTCCAGAATATCGTCCACGCCGCAGTTCATCGTGCGGCAGATGCTTTCGATCGTATCTAATGATACGTACCCATTCCGCTTTATTCTGGGAATAATGTTTGAGGAAAATCCGGCTTGCTGCTGAAGCTGAGCCGTAGTCATATCCCTCTCGATCAGCAGATGGAATAGTCTTTTATAACTAACAGCCATAATCATACCTCCGTGCGTGGCTCTAATCACATATAAAAATATTATATCACGAAAACGTGAACTTTTCAACGCCGAGTAGCCTTCTTACAGATTTTTTCTGTGGGAGGGGCGGCTTTTTTTAGGCCAAACGGCAATTCTGTCCTCAGTGGTGTAGTGTGAGCGAATTTTTTCGATTCACTGAGGACGCCTTTCAGGGCATATCCATGTGGATGCGTTTGCTTTTTTGCCTTCCCATGTGGCTAACTCCGGTTATACCACAGATTGGAAGAAATGCAAGATAGGTCCTGACGGGAGTTGGATGCCCTGGCCAAATCAAAGAGGGGCTTGAAGTTTATGGTAATTTAGAGTATAATCAACAGATGAGTTGGAAACTGAAAAAAGGGGTTATACGCATATGAAAAAGATCTTTCTGGCAGCGCTTCTAGCGATGGTCGCTGTTGTCACGGCCGCCTGCGGTGAGAAAGCGCCAAAGAGCTATTCCTTCGGGAAAGCGGATGGATTTGATACACTCTCTTTTTCGTCTGTGGATCTGTTTATCGAATCCGGCTATATGGATGACGAGGAGAGGGATTGGGCTGCATATCGGGTCGAGGAAGCAGAAAAAGCAGTCTCTGAGTTTTTAGGGGCGGATTATGTTGCAGCGGATGCCTATGGGCAGAGCGGTGCATCCGAAAAGATCCGGTGTTATATAAAGGCGGGGAACGGCACGTCCATGGCGGTTGGCCAAGATGTGACGCTCTATTACGCCAAGGAAGGCGCTGCGCCGTACACGAACCTCATCTGTCAGGCCAAGGCCGGCATGACCGTGGCGCCAGATTGGCTGCGGGAGGGACTCGGAGCGTATGTGGCGGATCTCAATAAGGAGAGTTTGTTGAGCACCTATGCCCGGAACCTCCAGGAATTAAAGAGCCTCGCGGGAAATAAGAGTAGCGAGAAATCCTTCAAGTCCATCGATGTGCTGGCGAAAACCTTGCTCAGTGCAGGCACATACCCTGACGCTCTAAAAATGGGTGACCTGAGCGTGGGGATCGCCCAGGCCGCAGGGGCGGAGGAAGCCTTCAACTACCGCGGCGCCTACTGCGTATATGCCGGGGCCTTTGTCAAATATCTCGACGAAACCTACGGGCGAGACAAACTGTTACAGGTCTATAACGGAGGGGATGTCCAGGCCGTGCTGGGAAAGACGGTGGAAACAATCCGCGGCGAATGGCAGGCGTCGCTGCAGGGATAGTTTAGGCAAGAGGGGAGGCGGTCTGCGCCCCTCCCTTTTTTGGATAGGACAAGAAAAAACGGCCTCCAACTGTAGGGAGGCCGTTCAGGGGAGAATTAGTTCTTGCTGTTGTTCAGCATTCCGCGGATCTTCATGGACAATCCGAAGAGATTGATGAATCCCTCCGCGTCTTTGTGATCGTAGAGCTCGCCGGTTGTGAAGCTGGCAATGCTTTCGTTATAGAGAGAATTGGGCGACGTGCAGCCGGCGGGGATGATGTTCCCCTTATACAGGACAAGATTTACCGTTCCGGTGATCACGTCCTGGGTAGAGTCAACGAAAGCGGAGAGCGCTTCCCGCAGGGGCGTGAACCATTCGCCGGAATATACAAGCTCCGCGAATTTGACCGCTACCGTCTGCTTGTACGCGTATGTCTGTTTGTCCAAGCACATGTGTTCCAACTGTTCATGGGCTTTATAGAGAATGGTTCCGCCGGGCGTCTCATAGACGCCCCGGGATTTCATACCTACAACCCGGTTTTCCAGAATATCGACGATGCCGATTCCGTTTTGGCCGCCCAGCTCGTTAAGCGCTGTCAGCAGCGCAACGGGATCCATGGCCTCTCCGTTGATTGCGACCGGAATGCCCTTTTCAAATGTGATGGAGATGGCGGTACCCTGATCCGGTGCGGCCTGCGGCGTAACCCCAAGCTTCAGAAGCTTGTCGTAGTTGGGCTCCTGGGCGGGATCCTCCAGCTCCAGACCTTCATGGCTGATGTGCCAGATATTGCGGTCGCGGCTGTAGCTGTCGCCTTTCTTCACAGGACATTCAATGCCGCGCTCCTGACAGTATGCGATTTCATCTTCCCGCGACTGCATATCCCAGATTCTCCATGGGGCTATGATTTTAAGCTGGGGGGCAAGGGCTTTGATGGTGAGCTCAAAGCGCACCTGGTCGTTGCCTTTTCCCGTGGCGCCGTGGCAGATGGCTTCAGCGCCTTCCTGCAGCGCAATGTCCACCAGGACTTTGGCGATCAGAGGGCGCGCCATGGAGGTTCCCAGCATGTAGGAGGTCTCATAGATGGCGCCGGCTTTCATCGTGGGATATATGTAGTCCGTAATGAACTCCTCCGTCACAGTCTTCAGATAAAATTTTGAGGCGCCGCTCTTCAAGGCGCGCTCCTCAAGGCCTTCCGTCTCATTGCCCTGGCCGACGTCGATACACGCGGCGATAACGTCATAATTATAGTTTTCCTTCAGCCATGGGATGATGACCGTCGTGTCCAGGCCGCCGGAATAAGCAAGCACAACTTTTTTATTGCTCATACTAGTTTATCCTCCTTATCATGTCACAGCTACACCCCATCTGCTTTTGCCGGGGCGATGTACTGCTTGGATTGTGTTTATAATTATACAACCACATAAATAAAAATGCAAGAGATTTTGTTAGAAATTTCGATTGAAAATTTCAATGAAAAAGGGTACAATATTATTCAATCAGCTGTATATAATTGCAATAAAATGAATAAATATGCATACGAACTGTATAATGGAGGGAAGGCAATGACGCTGCACAATCGAGATTTTCTCACCTTAAAGGATTTTTCACAGAAAGAAATTACATATTTGCTGAATCTAGCTGCCAAACTAAAGAAAGACAAGAAAGCGGGGATCACCCACGGCACATTGAAGGGAAAAAACGTGGCCCTGATTTTTGAAAAGCCATCCACAAGAACACGCTGCGCCTTTACTGTCGCATGTGCAGACGAAGGTGGATACAGCGAGTATCTGGGAAAGAACGAGATCCAGCTGGGACACAAGGAGAGCGTGGAGGACACCGCCCGCGTCCTGTCGAGAATGTTTGACGGCATTGAATTCCGCGGATTTTCCCATGAGAAGGTGGAGACACTGGCGAAATACAGCGACGTGCCGGTTTGGAACGGTTTGACCGATGACTACCATCCCACGCAGATACTAGCCGATTTTCTGACCATTCAGGAAAAGCTGGGAAAGCTTGTCGGCGTCAAGATGGTGTTTGCCGGCGACGGGCGGAACAATATGGCCAACAGTCTCATGATCGGCTGTGCCAAAATGGGCTTGCATTTCGTCATTGCCGCCCCAAAGGCGCTTCAGCCGGAGGAAAGTCTGCGGTTGGAGTGCCAGGCTTTAGCCAGCGCTAACGGCGGATCGATCACCGTAACGGAAGATCTGGAATGCGCCTGTCAGGACGCGGATGTTTTGTATACCGATGTTTGGTGCTCCATGGGCGAGGAGGACAAAATGGCGGAGCGGGTTCAACTGCTGGCGCCCTACCAGATCAACGCCGGCATCATGGAGAGAGCAAAGGACACGGCGATTTTTCTACACTGCCTGCCAGCTGTAAAAGGGAATGAGGTTACGAAGGATGTCTTTGAGAGTGTACAGTCCGTTGTGTTTGATGAGGCGGAGAATCGAATGCACACAATCAAGGCCGTGATGGTGGCGACCATTGGAAACTTGGATACGCTCGAGATGGAGGAGTAGGAAAATGGATACGATTAAAGTCGGAATCATCGGCGCGACAGGGTACGCAGGGGAGGAGCTAGTTCGGCTTTTATACGGTCACCCGGCTGTCAAGATCGTCAACCTGTCGTCCAAAAGCTATGCGGGACAACCTTACAGCAAGGTGTACCCCAGCTATCGACAGCTGATCGCGGACGACTGCCAGCCCGAGGATCTGGAAGCCCTGTCCGAGGAAGCGGATGTGGTCTTTTTGGCGCTGCCCCATGGCCTTGCATCGTCAAAGGTGACAGAAAAAGTTTTGCAAAACTGCAAAATTATCGATTTGGGCGCGGATTTTCGCCTACAGGACGTGGGGATTTATGAACAATGGTATCAGGTCCCTCACGAGGGGAAGGAACTGTTAAAAGAGGCAGTCTACGGCCTCTGCGAGTGGAAGCGGGATGAAGTCCCGAAGACCAGGCTCGTGGCCAATCCGGGATGTTATACAACGTGCAGCATTATGAGTCTGGCGCCGCTGGTAAAGGAGCATATGATTGAGCTGGACAGCATCATCATCGATGCCAAATCCGGAGTGTCCGGGGCTGGCCGGGGCGTATCCCTGGGAAATCATTTTGCGGAGGTGAATGAGTCCATCAAAGCGTATAAAGTGGGCTGCCACCGCCATACACCGGAGATCGAGGAACAGCTGTCGGATATGGCCGGAGAGCCGGTGACTCTTACCTTTACCCCTCATCTCGTCCCGATGCAGCGCGGGATCTTAGCGGTCTGTTATGGCAAACTAACGGCGCCGGCCACCTGGGAATCGATCGCGGACGTGTATGAAAAGTATTATGGCAAAGAATATTTTGTTCGTTTAATGGGAAAAGGGGAATATCCGGAGACGCGATGGGTCAAGGGATCCAACTTTGTGGATATCGGCTTTACGGTAGACGAGCGGACGGGAAGGGTCATCGTCATCGGTGCTATCGACAATCTTGTCAAGGGTGCCGCTGGTCAGGCTGTCCAGAATATGAATCTGCTATTTGGGCTTGCGGAAACGCTGGGCTTGGAACAAGCTCCGATGTTCCCGTAAAGCGTCGAAGGGGAGGAAGTCTTATGAAGATGGTAGAGAAGGGCGTGTGCGCGGCGAAAGGCTTTGAGGCGGCCGGCGTATGCGGCGGTATCAAAAAGGACCGGAAGGATATGGCGCTGGTGTACAGCGCAGCGCCCGCTGTGGCGGCCGGCGTATTTACCACCAACCAGGTCAAGGCCTGGTGCGTCC
>CAUFVC010000049.1:0-10369 GCA_959029275.1 uncultured Eubacteriales bacterium
GATATTTTTGGTAAAATGATTGAGTTGTTACAAAAGTATTAAAAATGTTTCGCCGCTCAGGAGGCTTTATCTATGTTCGAGAAGTGGAAACAACGAGGGATGAGATGTGTCCGCGGAATGTTGAAACAGTATCGCGTTATTACGTTGGTTTTGGTCGCGGCAGCGGTGGGCGCCGCGGGCTATTATGTGGCGACAAGCGGGCAGTTCGCTCCGTTTCAAGAAAAAGTTTGCAAAAGTTTTGATTTAAATATGAGCGCTTATGAGGTCTTTGTGGACGGGCAGAGCGTCGGCATCGTGGAGGAAGCGGACTCGGCCGGCCAAGTCTGGGTCCAAGTTGTCTCCGAAATCAATTCCGGGGAGATTCATTACCAGATTCCCAACACTCTTTCGGTTGAGAAAGTGGAGGCCAAGCCTTCGTCATTTCTAGAGCCGGCCAAGCTGGAAACCCCTATACGTCAGGTTGTAAAATCCAAACTGAAAGATCTATCCGTGAGCGCCTATGTTCTGACAATCGAAGGCAAGGAGCCCATGACGTTCTCGACGAAGGAAGAGGCCTACGCTCTGTTGGAAATGTTAGGACAGGCCTATATCCCAGAGGGATCGTCCATCGTCTGCAACGGCATCTCAGAGGGATCGGCTGAGTTTCTGCTCATCGATAAGGAGTCCGATAAGAGATTGTCCGCGCTGAGCGCCGGTTCTATGGAGGACGGGGAAGAGGCCGAGTCCGGGGAGGACAAGGAACAGGATGTCGCACAGCTCGTCAGCGTATCCCTGGGGCAGACTGTCCAGTTGCAGGAGGCCTATGTGGACCAGATCGCTATGACCTCCATTGAGGAAGCGTATGCGGCGTGTATGGAATTAAAAGAGGAGGAACAAGTCTATACGGTCCAGTCCGGCGATTGTATCGATACCATCGCGTATAGCCATGACATGTCCATTCAAGATCTGTTGGCGTTGAATCCCGAGTACGGCAGCGCAGAGGATGTGATCCATGCAGGCGATGAGTTCGTCATCTCTCAGTCGGTTCCCAGCGTCGATGTCCGGACGGTGGAGAGGATCTCCTATACGAGAGAGGAAGCGCAGCCCGTCACCTATGTGGAGGATAACAGCCAATATGAGGACTATTACGAGGTGTTGGAGGAAGGCACCCCGGCAGTCATCCAGGTTGAGGCCGACGTGTACAAGCGCAACGGCGTCGAAGAGTCCCGGGAGGAGATCAGCACCGCCGTGGTCTCCGAAGCGGTCCCGAAAGTGGTTAAGATCGGAACGGTGCCCCGCCCGCAATTTATTTGGCCTACCAGCGGCTACGTCTCATCAGAATACGGAAGGCGCTGGGGCAGACAGCACAGGGGGATCGATATAGCTAATTCAAGGGGAACGGCCATCTACGCCGCCTGCTCCGGAACCGTTACGTTTGCAGGTTGGAAGAATAGCTATGGCTATGTCATTGTGATCAACCATGGAAACGGGTATGAGACATGGTACGCCCACAATAGCTCATTGGCAGTTTCCGCCGGCGATTCCGTGAAGCAGGGGCAGTATATCGCAGCCATGGGCAGCACGGGAAATAGCACAGGCCCTCACTGTCACTTTGAAATCCACGAGAATGGGACCTTCGTCAATCCCAGGAAATATCTCAGTTAAAACACAGCGATTGCAGAATCAAAAGCCCTTTTTTCTAAATAAATGAAAAAGGGGCTTTTCGAATATTCTTTTTTTTGTTACAATAGAAGAGAGACTATAATGGGGATCTATGGAGAACGGAGGTAGGCTATGCACGAAAAAGTTTTAGTTGTGGACGATGAAAAGAGCATTGTAGATATAGTCAAGTTTAATCTGGAGAAGGAAGGGTATCAGGTGCTGACGGCAGGGGATGGCAGAGAGGGGCTGGAGCAGTTCGAGCAGAACAATCCGGATTTGATCCTGCTCGACGTGATGATGCCAATCATCGGCGGTTTTGAGATGTGCCGAAAGGTGCGGGAGAAAAGCAATGTCCCCATCATCATGCTCACGGCGCGGGCGGAAGAGGTGGATAAAGTTTTAGGTCTCGAGCTGGGCGCCGACGATTATGTGACCAAGCCTTTCAGCATCCGCGAGCTGATGGCCCGCGTCCGGGCCAACCTGAGGCGCACAGCTACTATGACGGCGGCATCCGGGCAGCAGGGACAGGATCTCAGCGCCGGCGATTTGAAGATTGATATGGACCGCTACGAGGTAACCAAGCGGGGCGAGGTCATCGAGTTGACTCTGCGCGAACTCGAATTGTTGAAATTCCTCATGGCGCAGAAGGGGCAGGTGTTTTCAAGGGAATACCTGCTGGAGAAGGTGTGGGGATACGAGTACTATGGGGATGTCCGGACAGTTGATGTAACGGTTCGAAGGCTTCGGGAGAAGATTGAGGATGTGTCGGGAACGCCAGAGTATATTTTGACAAAACGGGGAATTGGATATTATTTCAATGAAAAGGTGTGAGCGGAGCGATGTTCACCCTTTTTTGAGAATCCAGCGCCTCCAAAAACCACGATGAAGAAGTGGGGGAAACTGTGGGAAGCATAAAATGGAAGCTCGTGCTTCTGTATGTGATTTTAGTCGTATTCGTCATCATCATCAGCGGTGTATATATTGTGGTCAACATTCAACAGAGCGCGTACAATGACACATATAAGGAGCTTGAATACACGTCGAATAGGATAACGGAAACGTTGATGATGGCGGGAACGGATGAAAACAAGACCGTCACGGACATGTTCAAAGATGTCATCTCGGCTCTTATGTTGGAATCCATCAATATGGAGAGCAAGTATATTTATCTGCTAGACGAAAATGGAAATGCCATCTATTATCGGGATGAGCCATTATCGGCGGCTGACCGGTCTTCCAGGACTATCATGGACGCCATGGAGGGGAAGACATCCACGAAGCTGTATGTCCACCAGATCAGTGTGCCGTCGGGGGATGGAAGCCCCAACACGGTAACAGTTGGGGACTATGCCGCGGCTTTTCACGTCTCCGAGTCCGGAGGCAAGGACAGACTCTACATTTTGTTTCTCCGCCAGTCTATGGCGGAAGTCCAGGAGACGATGAAGAATACCACCATGATCATCATCGCGTCCTCCATCGTCGGAATTCTAATATCCGGCGTTCTGGCATATTTTCTGTCGAGCAGCATCTCTAGGCCAATTCAGCGGCTGACGCGCAAGACGCAGGAGATGGCCAAGGGAAATCTGGACGTCACAACGAAAAAGATGCTTCCTCACGCGCTGGAGGCGGAAGATGAGCTGGACGAGCTGGAAAATAATTTTAACTATATGGCGCAGGAATTGAGCAAGATGCTGCGCGAGGTCAACAGTGAAAAGAATAAGCTGTCCACGGTGTTCACCCATATGGCGGACGGACTTGTGGTGTATGATCTGAATGGCAATGTAATTCACTTCAATCCGGCTGCGAGGCGGCTCATGGGGCGCCGGATTATGAAGAGCTCGTTCTCCCAGATCTTTTCGCCCCTGAGCCTGGAAGCTCTCTTGCAGCGGGGCAATGACACATACTCTCAGATGATCCAGTTCCAAGATTCCTATATCAATGCGGTGTTCGCCGCATATATGGATGAGGAGCGCCAGTCTGCGGGGCTGATTGTGGTGTTGCAGGACATGACAGAGCAGAAACAGTTGGAAGAGATGCAGAAAGAATTTGTGGCCAACGTATCCCATGAGCTCCGCACGCCGATTACGACCATCAAGAGTTATGTCGAGACACTGTTGGACGGGGAGGCGCAGGACCCGGAGATCCTCTCAAGCTTTCTGGGGGTCATCAATAATGAGTCGGACCGGATGGCGGGGCTGATAACGGAACTGCTTGAGCTGTCGAGGATCGATTCCCGGCAGGTGAAGCTGAAGATAGAATCTGTCAACCTGGCGCAGCTTGTGGAAGACAGCGTGCTGCGGCACCAGATCCATGCGGAGAAAAAATCCCAGACGCTAGTCTATGAGACTCCGGACGTGGAGTGCTGGATTCAGGGAGATCCCAGCCGGATGGAGCAAGTCTTTCGCAATCTGATTATCAATGCGGTCAAATATAGCCCTGCGGAGGCAGCGATCCGGGTGGGGATCCGGGTGGATGAAAGCAAACGGCAGGCGAGGGTGTATGTGCGGGACAACGGGATCGGCATTGAGCCCAAAGAGCGGGATCGCATATTTGAACGGTTCTACCGGGTGGATAAAGCCAGGTCCCGATCCATGGGCGGCACAGGCTTAGGGCTTTCCATCGCAAAGGAGATCATGGAGCTGCACGGCGGTTCGATTCAGGTGGATAGCATCTATGGCAAGGGCAGCACGTTCTGGCTAACCTTTCCCTTCGAAGTCCCGAGAGACGATATGGAAGAAAAGTAAAAGTTACGTCATGAAATTGTAACGTTTGTTGGATATAATACTTTATACCAAATCCCTACGGCAAAGATGGAATCGGCGGAATATCTTGGGAGGTACATGGAATGGAGCGTGGACCAGGGAGGCGAGCATATCGGACAGGCTTTATGGTCATAGCGGTGCTCATAGGCGTCATATTTTTACTCAATTGTTCCAGGGCTGACACAGCGGCGCCGGAGCAGCAGATCCAGATGAAGCTCAGCGCAATCTATGGCGAGAGGTATCTGGATGTCCAGTGGAGGACGGAGTCTCTGGAATCCATTGCGCTGGAGCGCGAATTTGTACAGCCGCTTGAGTATACCTTCACTGAGCAGATCACCTTAGTTGGGGAAGCGGAGACAGGCACAAACATAGCGGTGTGCGTGTATACAGTCGATGATCAGAACGCGGCAGAGATCTGGTATCACGCAGAATATGCCGTGGGAGCATCTGGCATTTTTCAGGAGAATGTTCCGCTGCCAAGGACGGGGCGCCAGTATCTGATGATCCTTGCTAGCCGGGATGGACAGGCGGAGGGAATCCATTACGAATTTTACCGGAACAGTGAAGAAGTCTGCAAACAGCTTCTAGACTACACGCTGAATATCTATGCGCGATTCAAATCGTAACCGCGACTTGCACTAGGGAGGCGGATATCCGTATGAAGAGGCTCCATTTCCAGAAGCAAAAGGTAAAGCGAGGCGGGTATATCGCCATTGTCGTATTCCTGATTCTGCTGAGCATCGCGCAAGTCTACCGGCTGTGGCAGACTTCTTTTTCAGAGGGACGCCTGAGCAGGCCAGCTGCCCAAGATCCGCCCAGGGATACAACAGCAAATCTTTTGGAGCCAGTCTCCATCTATATCTCCATGGGGGCGTCGGATGAAGGGCGGTATGGCTATGTCAGCCGAAATGTGCAATACTTTTCCCAGCTCTTTTCCAGCTCCTATTCTCTTCTGCAACTTCTGCTTGCCCAGGAGGACAGAGCGCTGGACGAGGTGAAAGAAGAGGACTTGCCCTGGGATAAAGCGGTCTGTGTTTATCGCTATGCCTTTTCCATGGATTCCCAATTGGTCGAGGCGCAGCTATCCACGGATCTGGGAAAGTCTTTTTCCTTTCAGGAAATATGGATTATGCCTGCGGTTACGATGGATGAGGAGCCACACTGTTATTTTCTCGATTGGGAATCGGAAACATACTATCGAATTTCTGGGAGCGTTCACAGGAGGCAGGGAACCGCGCAAGCCTTTCTGGAACAATTTACGGGGATCAGCGAGTTGATTTCAAAAGATTACATTTCTTCCAAAAGAACTCTTCCAAACCGCTTTGCAGACAATGTATTTTTGAAGGATAAAGAGAGCAAGATAGTCTTGTACGACGTATCGCTGTCAGAGCCTTTTCTGACCCAAGACAAAGTGTTGGATGAAAATGCGGCGCAACAGTACGCTATGCATTTTTTTCAGCATCCCGACATGGTGCGCCAGACGGCAGATGAGAACGAGATATTGTATGCGGATGAGAAGATCACACTGAAGATCCAGAGCAGCGGTCTAGTCCAATATGTGGAGACGCTGACAGACAGTGATCGCACTTCCGTTTCGCTCAAAGATGCGTATCAGCTGGCCTGCGGCTTTTTAGAAGAGGATATCGAGGCCGATGCCAATCGCGTTTTTGAAACGTATCTCTGTGGCTACAAGCAGGGGGACAATCCCAACAGCTATTCATTTTACTTTAATTATCGATTTAACGACATCCCCTTTGTGATGGACTCCCAAAGATTGCAGGATTGGAATATGCAGGCTCCGGTTGAAATCTATGTGGAGGGCTCCAAAGTGCGTGCCTATAAACGGTATATCGTAAAGAAAGAAATGACTCCCTACCACATGATTGAGATTCAGACGTCCTACATCCAGGCGTTGGATATGTTTTTCGAGTCCTACCCCCATTGGTCTGACCAGCGGCTGACGGATTTTACACCGGTCTATCAGCAGCACGGGGACCAGGTTTCTCTGATCTGGATGATGGAGATGAACCAACAGCGCTATTACGGCTGGAGTGGACAGGAGGCTGGTTCATGAACTGGAAGAGCATACGAATAGGACTGCTGTGCCTGCTGCTTCTGCTCAACGTGTCCCTGTTTATTTTTAACCGGTATCAGGAGATCCGCAGCTACACGGTTCCGCAGGAGCGCATCGATGGGATCTGCAGTTTATTTGAGGAAAATGGAATCTCCATAAACGTATCCTTAAATAGAAAACACGATCCCAAACCGTGGTTGAGAGTATCACTGGCGGACGAGGATGCGCTGTCGGGCATCATCACATCCTACTTTGTTGACGGATTTCAAAAAGTGTATTATGTGGATAACATGATGGCGCAATTTACCAAGGATTCCGAGGTCTTCGTCATGGATTATCAAAATAGCAGTATCGTCTACACCAATCAGAGCAACAGCGAGGAAAACGAAAATGACAACAGCTTAACCGCTGGCGATGCGATCCGATTTGCGGAGGAATTCGCGGAGAGCTTGATAAAGGGCGATATGGAAATGATTCTGGATAGCGCGGTGCAGCAGGAGGACGGCCGGTATAAGGTTACGCTGAGCCAGCGCTATAAGAACACCCAATTATTCTTTAACCAATTGGAGGCGCTGGTAGGGGCCAGGGGAATTCATACCGCAAAATTAACATGCTACAACGTGGAGGGGTATACAAAGGAAAAGTATTATACGTACCCTGTCGACGAGGTGCTATACTCCTGTCTTACACAGATTTTGGCGGAGGGCGAGGAGAGTTACGGGCTGAGCGTCGAAGATATCCGGTATGGGTACGATTTTTCCAACAAAAAAGATAGCAATCTGCGTCCCTCCGTGTTCATGAAGGTTTTTTTGTCCGACGGCAGAATGTATAAAATCAATCTTATGTACAATACGATACAATGATTGCAAAAAAGGTTGCCTTTTTCCAAAAAGGTGATATAATGATAAAGTAATTTTGTATTTTTTATTAAGATTTTGAATGAGATTGCCGCTAGTGGCAATGATTTTAATATTGAATAAAAAAAGAGAAAACGCTAGAGGTGCAAAGTATGGAAAAGTTATTGATTCACGGTCAGCGTCCGCTTTGCGGGCAGGTATCGATTAACGGGGCGAAAAATGCGGCGTTGGCTATCATAGCGGCATCGCTGCTGGCGGATGATATTGTTACGCTTGAGAATATTCCGGACATAGATGATATTAAAAATTTAGTGACGGTGCTCGAAAAGATGAATGTTCGGACCACCTATCTGGACGAACATACGCTGAGGATTGACAGCCGGTATATGAGCAATGATTGCGCGGATTCAGAGAATGTGAGGAAGATGCGAGCCTCCTACTATCTTCTCGGCGCGCTTCTGGGTAGGTTCAAATATGCGCGCGTTGCATTCCCCGGCGGATGTGATTTTGGAGTCCGTCCCATCGATCAGCATATTAAGGGGTTTCAAGCCTTAGGTGCAGAAGTGGACGCCAAGGGGATCATCAGCATTCAGGCAAGGGAATTGCGCGGGGCCAATATTTTTCTGGATATGGTCACAGTGGGAGCCACCATCAACATTATGTTGGCGGCAGTCCTGGCAAAGGGCACGACTGTGATTGAGAATGCGGCTAAGGAGCCCCATGTCGTTGACACAGCTAGCTTCCTCAACAGTCTGGGAGCGAACATAAAGGGCGCCGGTACCGACGTCATCCGCATTAAGGGTGTTCAAAAGCTTCATGGTTCCACATATGCGATCATTCCGGATCAGATTGAGGCGGGCACGTATATGGTGGCTGCCGCCATCACAAAGGGAGATATTACGGTCAAGAATGTCATTCCTAGGCATATGGAAGCCATTTCTGCCAAGCTGAAAGAAATTGGGGCTTCCGTTATCGAGCGGGATGAGGAGATCCGGGTGATTGGCTGTGAAACGATGAAGCCTGTGAAGATCAAGACGCTCCCGTACCCGGGTTTTCCCACGGATATGCAGCCACAGATCACGGCGCTGCTGTCCACGGTGCCGGGGACGAGTATCATCAATGAAAGTGTTTGGGACAATCGCTTCCGCTATGTAGAGCAGCTGAAGCGGTTTGGCGCGAATATCGATGTGGAGGGGCGGATCGCCGTTGTGGACGGCGTGGACAACCTGGTTGGCACAGAGGTGGAAGCGGTGGATCTGCGGGCCGGCGCCGCTATGGTGATAGCCGGGCTTGCCGCGCAGGGAGAGACCTATATCAACAATGTGACATTTATAGACCGGGGCTATGAGCAGCTTGTCAATAAATTGAACGCCATGGGAGCCTGGATCGAGCGGATCGATTCCGATACGCCCATCCAAATTATGCAGGAAAGGGCAATATGAAGATTACGATTCTTGCGGTTGGAAAGTTAAAGGAACGATTTTATAGAGACGCTGTGGCAGAGTATGTCAAGCGTCTTTCTGCGTACTGCACACTGGAAATTGTGGAGGTCGCGGATGAGAGGACGAAAGAAAATCCTACGGAGGCTGAGCGGAAGCTGCTTTTGGACAGAGAGGCTGAGCGGATATTGGAGCGGATTCCCGAGAGAAGTTATGTCGTGGCCCTCTGTATCGCAGCGAGACAGCGCAGCTCTGAGGAGATGGCTGACTGGCTGTCTGACCGGATGAGTGGGGGAAACAGCCATATTACATTTCTGATCGGCGGCTCCGCAGGGCTGTCGGAGAGAGTGATCCGGCACACACAGGAACAGATCAGCTTCTCCGCCCTGACGTTTCCCCATCAACTCATGCGCGTCATCCTGGCAGAGCAGCTGTATCGCTGGTTTCGCATCATGAGGGGTGAACCGTATCACAAGTAGGGAACGCAGATTTTCTGGGAATCAAAAAAGAGGAGGAAGCAAGTTATGATGTATCCGCTTATGACATTAGACGATGAGACAGAAATTGTTCATTCACATATGCTTGACGACGGATCGGTAAAAGTATATATAGAGAAACCAGATGAAAAATATGGATTCAGACATGCCACCTGTTGGCTGCCCCAATATAGATGGGAAAATATTTATCATTTTTCAGAAAGCGATATTGAGCGATTTGAGGAAATCATAAAATCAGCGGCTCATTTGATTATTGAATTTTCTCAGGATGGGGGATTTGAAAATGCCTCAAATTTTTAGAATGGGAGAATACTGGATATATTTCTGGGCGAACGAGAATAAGCCTGTTGAGCCGATACATGTCCATATAGCGAAGGGAAAACCAACGGAAGATGCAACAAAGGTATGGCTCACCAGTGCAGGAAAATGTTTGCTATGTAATAACAACTCAAGAATACCGATGCATACATTGCGCAATATTATGAGAATGATTGAAGCGAGAAATGCTGATATTATAAAAAAATGGTATTCCTATTTCAACGAAATCAGCTATTACTGCTGAAGGTAGAGACCCCGGATCACATATTTTTCACACGGCAATTTGTGCTGGAGCGTCACAAATTGCTCTCATGGCAGGAGTTTCGCCCCGTCGCTAACGCTTCGGAATGGAGAATTTTATGAAAAATACACAGTTACCCATCTTCGATTACATAGACGAGGTCATTGCCATCCGCGAGGCAAAAGAACCGATGTACCTGCGGGCGGCTCAGGACCTGGCCGATTTTTTTCGAGGCTCTCTCTTTGACGGAGTCCAGGATGAGATCCTGGAGATCCGCACCCGTGTCAAGGCTTTGGACAGCCTGCGGGAAAAGATCATTCGAAAAAAATTCTATAAGCAGTACAACCGGCCGGAGGATGTGCTGCTCAACTTGTCCGACCTCATCGGCGTTCGGATTCAATGCCGTTTTAAGATTGAGGAGGGGACGATTTTCAACTATTTAAAAGAGGTTATGACGGAGGTTGGTTCCGACGGGCTGTATTATAGCCAGACCAATCCAGCCGTTCGGCTGGAGCTAGCGCAGGATCAGCCGCAAGTGCA
>CAUFVC010000050.1:0-10344 GCA_959029275.1 uncultured Eubacteriales bacterium
GCCACAGTCCAAAGCCTGCTGAGCCGGATACGGGACGTCTCGGGAGGCATCGACGGAAGCGTGTCGCTCTATTACAGCGGCACGCTATTGGCTTCCGAGTCCCCCCAGGGAGACCGGGCGTTGAAGGATACGTCGCTGGAGATGACCGCTCAGAAGACGCCCTTTCGGATCCAGGTCTTCCCCTGGAAAGAAGGCGGCTTTATCAGCTCCTTGCTTCAGACCGTCAATATCATCTGCATCCTCGGGTTCCTCTTTCTCCTCTTAGGATTCTCCTGCTACCTTGCGTACAAAAATTATATTCCTATCAAAAGGTTGGCATTAAAATATCAGGAAAATCCCCCTTCCCGCAATGAGCTCCTGGCCATTGAGACCGTCGTTCAGACGGCCTTGGAGCGGCAAAAGCTAACAAGCGAGGATCTGAAAAGCAAAATTTTTCTTGTGCGGCAACAGCTGCTCCAGCTCATTTTAAATGGGGAAATCACGGACCATATCTATGAGCAGATGGAGACGGTGGATCTTGCCTTACCCGGCCCTTATTATTGCGTCTTTGCCGCTGCCTGTGCGGAGAGCGCTGACGGCCCGCGTCTCATCGGAGACATTGAAAAGCTTTCCCGCCCCGATCTGCCAGTGTATCCCCTTCTGAGCGCCGACCGCAATCATATCATCATTCTGTGCAGTCTAAGCGCAAGGACCTTGCGGGATGATCTGGCCGGCCAGCTGAAAACGGTGTTCCTCGCCGCAGAGTATCCTGTACACTTGGGCCGCGGTGAGATCTATGACAGTATCTATAAAATATCCGCCTCCTATCTGGAAGCCATTTCCCAGTTCTCGAAGAAGGATCCCGTATCCGCGGATCCGCTGCAATACGATAAAGAGCTTATCGCCCGAATGATCCGCGCCATAAAGGTGGGCAATGACCAGGACGCGCAGCTCTACATAAAGATTTTCTCCAACGAGCTACAGCTAAAAGCCCCCAGCATATTGCTTCAGCGCTACATTTTTTCCGACGTTCTAGGGGATCTGGTCGATGCCGGAAGGCAGTTACAATGCCCTCTGTCGGAACAACAGATCAGCCGGATTCTGACCGCTCACGATATTGATCGTTTTTGCAGCGAGACCACCGAGATCATCAAGGATCTGTGCGATAAAGTCCAGTACTATCTATACTGCTACCGGTCTAACACAGCGGCGGAAATGGCCCGGTACATCGATGCCCACTGTCTGGAATACGATCTGACCTTGGATCGGGTGGCGGCGGAATTTGGCGTCAGCTTAGGCAATGCTAGCCAGATGATCCGAGAGAGCACGGGCCAGCTGTATAAAGACTATCTCATTCAAAAACGGGTGGCCCACGCGAAGCGGCTTTTACTTGAGGAAAATCTGTCCGTGGCGGAAACGTGCAGCAAGGTGGGCTACACCAGCACCCCACACTTCATTAAACTATTCAAGAAATCGGTGGGGGTGACCCCCGCCGTGTTTCAGAAACAGATGAAAAATCCGGCAAAAGGAGATTTTCTATGAAACTAAAAAAGGTCCATCTCTATTTCACAGGGCAAGGCGAAGCGCTTCTCTTCTTTTGGGCATTACACCCCGGGCGCTTCTGGATCCAACCCGACGGAGAAAAAAGCTTGGAATTGACGCTGGATGAAACATCGTTTTCCCAGACCCGCTGGGAGAGGAAGCCCGTTCTTTTGGCCCAGGAGGGCATTTCGCTTCTCCGCCTGAGACAACCGGAGGGGGATGCCGTAGCCTTTGACATACTGGCTGAGGACGGAATCTTTCCTTTTCTCGTTCCGGGGCCGGGGATTATGCCCAGCCATTTCTATCCGCCAGGGCCCAATTTGCTCTTCTCTCCCTGGGAGGCGTCGCTGTTCATCCCGGTACCCCCGGAGATCCGGACTCTCACCCTGGCTTTCGGCTATGACCCTGAGATGCGCTGCTCCGTCTTCAAGGATCCGGGAGAGGAGCTCCCGATCCACTGGATGCCAGATTCCCGGCAATGCGGCCATAAGGTTGCGGAGATCCCCATCGACGGCCAAACCTCCCCCTGTAGCTGGTGGAAAGTCGTTTTTTCAGAAGTCCACACCCCTTTTCGCTTCACGGAATGGAATGGGCTACCTCTCTTTTTCCAAAATCCGGACCGCCCTTTTCCCTATTCCTACCTAGCTGTGGAAACCCAGCAGCAGTTGGATTTCCGCCTGACCATCCTGCGCTGCGGCCAGAAAGAGGCCACCTGGGATCTGTGCGGGCAAAAATTTTATCGCCTTCCCTACGTGGGAGGTCAGGTACAATTGGATCTGTGGGCGGGGTGGGAATACAGGCGCATTGTCCGGAGCCCGGTCCCTCAGCGGGAGATTTTTTTAGACATTGGCTTTCAGAGGGAATTTGAGGTTCCATCCGGGTGGATCCGGGGCGATCACCACGTACATTCCTACTTTGAGGATGCCGGCTCATCGCCGCAGCGCATCGCCCAAGCTGCCCGGGCCAACGGGCTTTCGTACATCGTATTGACAGACTTAAGTCCGGAACGGCTTCTCTCCAATCGTCTCAGTCAACATGATTGGCCCGGCCACTTTATCGCCCTGCCCGGCCAGGAGCTGATGAATGCCCGGACTCACATGAACGCTCTCAATGTTCGGGCCGATGTGGACGCCAGCCAGGGAGAGGGAAGCTGGATTCAACAGGTGAGGGAACAAAGCTCTGCGGATCACCCAGCCATACTTATGCTCAATCACCCTTCCCACCGGCTTCAAACTGCTTCCCGGCCGGAAAGCGCCTATTTCCGTTCCTGGTGGGTCGCATCCCAGTATCAGGAGATTGGCTTGGTGGAAAACTGTGACTTTCAAACATGGTTTGATTTCTTAAACCGGGGGCGAAAGCTTATCTGCCTCTGGACGACGGATACTCATGACGGGACCAACTACATGCCGGGCGAAAAATGTTCCTTCGTCAGGACGGAGGGCGTCCTACAGGATCGGGCTATCATTGAAGCCTTGATCGCCGGCAGGGTAACCAATGCCAGCTACCCCGGCAGTTTTCTGGATTTATCTGTGGATGGCAAGGGCATTGGGGATACCGTGGTCTATGAGGGAAAGCCTTTGCAGGTGGAAGTCTTCTGTCACGCTGCGCAAAATATTCTCCGAATTGAGCTCATCGCTGACGGGCTCGTGGAGTTTGCATGGGATCTTCAGGACGCAAAGGATTTTCAGGGCAGCCGCCAGCTTAACCGCCCTTGCCGCTGGGTGCTGGCCAGAGCTTATCTCCAAGACGGGACCATACGGTCCGTTAACCCGGAGCAGTTTCTGGATAGCGGTGTCAGAGCCTTCACAAACCCTATATGGATTGAAACTTGCCAGGCAAACGAAACAGTATGACACAGGGCCGCCGTATACGAAAGAATCCGTACACGGCGGCCCGTCTATGCTGATGTTGACTATGAGATTGTGCCGGCCAGCTTCGAGCGCCCTTCGCAGTATAAATGCCGCGGCAGACCATCCACCATGATCGGTGTCAGCTCCGCCTGAATCAGCGGGCGCACATAGCTCAAAAATTCTGGCGTAACGAAGGTTCCCTCCTGGTTGATCCACTCACGGGGAACCTTCTTCTCTGCGTTGGCGATGGCATGGACATCCGCCAGTCCGGTCGTACACTGGTATGGCTCATTGGAGAGTCTCTTGAGGATGACCATTTTGCCCGTTTCCCCCTCAAAGGCGGCTTTGACGGCGGCTCCCCCCGCCTGAAAAGCTTCGGTAATATCCACCCTGGACGCAATGTGTGCAGCGCAGCGCTGGAGCGTATTAAACTCAATGGCCCGCGTCTTACACCCGAGCTCGCGGTAAATGCGGTCCGACAGATACCGCGCGGTTCCGTAGAGGATCGTATGGCCAAAGTCGTCCTTAAATTCCAGATGATCCGTCAAGTCGCACACATACCGCCCATCCGGCACCCGGATCCCCTCCGATACAGCTATGACAACGGATTTCTTATGTTTTTGAAGCTCGTCCACCCGGCGGATAAACTGTTGGATATCAAAGGGAATCTCCGGCAGAAAGATCATATCCGGCCCTTCACAGTCCTCACAGGCCGCCAGTGCGGCAGCGCCCGTCAGCCATCCTGCGTTTCGGCCCATGATCTCCACGATGGTCACGCTCTTGAGATCGTAGACCAGCCCATCGCGGATGATCTCCTTTAAAATCGATCCAATGTATTTGGCCGCGCTCCCGTATCCCGGCGTGTGGTCCGTCACCATCAAATCATTGTCGATGGTTTTGGGAATGCCCACAAACCGGATGGGGCTTCCGATGGAGTCCCCGTAATCCGTCAGCTTCTTGATCGTGTCCATGGAATCGTTGCCGCCGATGTAAAAGAAGGCTCCGATCGCCAACTGGTCCAGCCGGCGGAAGATCGCATCATAGATTTCTTTTCCCTCTTGCGCCTCCGGCAATTTATACCGGCAAGACCCCAGATATGCGGAGGGGGTTCTTTTCAGTAGCTCGATGTCCAGATCATTTTGAATATGCTCTCGCAGATCAAGATAGCGCCCCTCCAGGAACCCCTGAATCCCATGGACCATTCCATAAATCTGCCCGGCGCCCCGCTCCCTTGCGGTCTTATAAACTCCCACCAAACTGGCGTTGATGGCGGCTGTCGGGCCTCCGGATTGTCCAACAATTACGTTTTCTCTCATCGTTACCTCCGTGCTGCCGCAGTGAGCGGCTTTCTCCCATTCTAGAGTCTAATACAAATTCTTGACCTTAAAGTCCTTTTCCGCTTCCCGCCGCTGGTCCTTCTTGGCCAGATCCTGCCGTTTATCATACAGTTTTTTCCCCTTCGCCAGCGCGATCTGCATCTTGGCATAGTTTCCTTTAAAATAAACTTGAACGGGGATGATGGTGTAGCCATCGGTCTTAACTGCGCCGATCAGGCGCTTAATCTCCTGCCGGTGCAGCAAAAGCTTCCTTGTCCTGAGGGGATCCCGGTTAAAGATATTCCCCTTTTCATAAGGGCTAATGTGCATATTCCAAATAAACGCTTCGTTGTTCTGAATGCGGACAAAGCTTTCCTTGAGGCTGCATTTTCCCATTCGCAGGGACTTGACCTCTGTGCCGGACAACGAGATGCCCGCCTCAAATAGCTCCTCCAGGAAGTAATCATGCCGCGCCTTTTTATTCTGTGCAATCAGTTTGATCGATTCCTTGCCCATTCTCTCTCTCCCCCGCCTCCAAAAAATAAACCGTAAAGGTGTCCATATCGGACCCGTTGTAATATACCTGGATCTTCTGCCCAAGGGCGTAGACACGGTGGGTGTGTTCGCCCTCCAGGCGGTAGCGGTCCCGGTCGAAGATAAAATAGTCCAGGTTCAAATCCTCGATGGGAATGAATCCCTCCACCGTATTCTCCAACTCTACAAATATCCCTTTGGCGATCACCCCGGAGATGACGCCGTCGAACCGAGTCTTTCCGTGATCTTTTTTGTAGCGGTTCTTCATATACAGCGCTTTCATATACCGGTCTACATCTCGCTCCGCTTCCTGCGCTCTCCGCTCCGTGACGGAACACTGCTCCGCCGTCTTGGCCAATGTCTTGCCTGTCTTTTCAAGCCAGGCGTCCTCATATCCGTGGTGTAGGGTGTGCTTGATGATCCGGTGGATCATCAGATCCGGATAGCGCCTGATGGGCGATGTGAAGTGGCAGTAGTATTGGGCGGCCAGTCCGAAATGGCCGGTCTCCATGTTGACAGTGTATTTGGCTTGCTTCATCGACCGGAGGGTTAGCCTGGCCAGAATTCCCTCCTCCGGTTTTCCCTCCAATTCCCCCAGGAGCGCTTGCAGGGCCTTGGGGTGAACGTCCCCGCCCTTGCTGCCCTTGATGCGATGGCCCATATTATACACAAAGGTATTCAAAGTTCGAATCTTCTCGGGGTCCGGCTTCTCATGGGTGCGGTAGACAAAGGGGATCTCGCGCCAATAATACTCCTGCGCCACCGTCTCGTTGGCCAGCAGCATAAACTCCTCAATGATCCTCGTGGCCATATTGCGCTCATAGGGTCGGATGTCCACCGGGTTTCCCTCATCGTCGGTGGTAATCTTACACTCCGGGAAGTCAAAATCGATGGCGCCCCGGTCGTCCCGTATTTGGATCCGCTTGCGGGCCAGCTCCTCCATGGCCGCAAAGTCGTCGAGAAATTCCTGGTGTTCCGATAGCAGCGCCTTCTGCTCCGGAGTCCGCTCCGGCTCCGACAGCTTCAGAGCGGCTAGGATCTGCGTCACCTGGGTATAACTCATGCGGCGCGCCACACAGATGGCTGACTCAACAATTCGATGAGACACAATCTGACCATCCTCGTTGAGCTCCATGATACAGCTCAGCGCAAGGCGGTCTTTTCCCGCATTGAGGGAACAGATCCCGTTGGACAGCTTGGGCGGCAGCATTGGAATGACCCGGTCGGTCAAGTACACGCTGGTCCCCCTGTCATAGGCTTCTCGATCTAGGGGACTATTTTCCGGCACATAGTGGGAGACGTCCGCAATGTGGACCCCCAGCTCATATCCGTGTTCGCAGCGCCGGATGGATACCGCGTCATCCAGATCCTTGGCGTCTTCCCCGTCGATGGTGACCATCCTCCAGCGCCGCAGATCCTCCCGCCCCTCCAGCATCTCTTCGCTCACCTGATCCTCGATTGCCTCCAGAGAGCGAAAAACCGCATCGGGAAATTCTCCGGGTATGCCGAGCCGGCAGATGACGGATTGAATCTGTGCGGTGGGCTGATTTCGATGTCCCAGATCCTCCAAGATTTTTCCCCGGAGCCCCTCCTTGTCCTCCGGCCAGGACAGGATCCGTATCACCACTTTATGCCCGTCCTTATACTCTTTAGCCTGCTTCACCCCGATGTTAACTGTGCGGTCAAATCTCGCCTCATCCGGCCGGACATACGCGGCTTTCTTCTTGTTGACCAGGGTTCCAACTAGGATGTCGGCGCCATGGCCTGTGACGGACACAATCTGCCCGGACGCTTTCTTGTCCCCCTCTGCGCGCTGTAGCACCTGGCAGAGGACCTGATCCCCGTGCAGCGCCTTGCCCACGCCCTCCGCGGGGATAAAAATATCGTCCGTCCCATCCTCCGGAGTCACAAAGCCAAATCCCCGCGTCGTCCCGCAAAAGGTGCCCGGTACATACCGGACCTTGCCCGATAGGATCCGTTTATTCTCTATATAGATAGCCCCTTCCCGGCGCAACTCGCTGAGAAGGCCATCCAGCGCTGCAAAGTCCTCCTTGGGCACAGTGAGAATCTGTGCCAACTGCTTCTTGGTCATCGGCTTATACATGGGGTGATTGATAAAGTCCAACACTTTCTGCCGCCGTTCTTCCATACGTTCTTTTCCTTCCATTGTTTCCTCCACGCCGCTGTCTCCGCGGCCTTCCTTGGTCACTTCTTCATCTCCAGTATCTCCGATTTTATATGCGGCGATGCAAAAAGTTTGCAATCCGCTAACTTTACTACAAGGTAAAAAACGGCTTATAAGGAAATCCCTCTAAGCCGCTTGTTAATTCTATATGACGGATTCTCTGCCGTGTCCGCTTTCTATTTGATCGATGCGATCATCAAATACAGAACAAATGCAAACACGAGATAGACGATTGCCAAGATCTTCGTCCAGCGCTCAAACTTTCCCTCCAGCGTGCGGGCCTTGTTCTTTCCGAAATAAGTCTCCGCCGCGCCGCTGATGGCTCCTGACAGCCCGGCGCTCTTGCCTTCCTGCATGAGCACGATACACGTCAACGCAATACAGATAATAAACAGCACAATCGAAACGATAACACTGGCGACTTGCATCCCCCTCTTACCTCCTTTACGATCCGCCGGGAATCTCTGGCGGGCACTAAACCGATATCAACTAAATCATAATAGCATAAATGCTATTTTTCGTCAAGACGCTATTTTTCATACACGCTTCTTTTAAGGGAGGCGATATAGGGCAGGTTGCGATATTTCTCCGCATAGTCAATCCCATACCCGATGATGAACTCGTCGGGCACCTCAAACCCAATGTACTCCACATCCACCGGCTTGCTCCTGCGGCATGGCTTGTCCAGCAGGGTGCAGATGCGGACAGACGCCGCTTTCCGGTTGCAGAGATACTCCTTCAGATACGCAAGGGTAAGACCCGTATCGATGATATCCTCTACCAATAAAATATGCTTGTCCGTTATGTCCATATCCAGGTCTTTGATGATCCGGACGACTCCGCTTGTCTCCGAGGCATTGCCATAGCTGGAGACAACCATAAAGTCAATGCTGATCTTTCCTTCAATCTTTCGTATCAAATCGCTCATGAAGAGCGAGGCGCCCTTCAATATGCCAACGACGATCAAATCCTTCCCTTCGTAGTCCTCCGTTATCTGTTGGCCCAGCTGCCGGATTCGCTCCGCCAACTCTTCTTCTCCAATCAGGATCTGCTCAACATCGTCTTCGATTCTCATGTATTTCCCCGCTTTCTCCGTGGTCTCTTCAAAATTCCAAGTGCGTCAGCTCATGGCCGGACATATCCCGAATCCACAGTTCTCGTCCCTCCAGCACGCCATAGCTCGCCGGCCGCCCATCCTTGGGCAGCGTGATAGAACCTGGATTGGCGACATACACATCCCCTTCTCTCTGCGCCTTGTAAAGGTGTGTGTGCCCGTGCAGCAGCAGATCCCCCGGCAAAAGGCATAGGGACTCCATGTCCAGATGGCCATGGGTTGCCACAATCTTGTGTCCGTCTGCGGGAAGAACCACATAGGGCGCGCCGATGGGGAAGTCCAGAAGCATCTGGTCAACCTCCGCGTCACAGTTGCCGTGGACCGCTATAATCCGCTTGGCGTATCCATTGAGCGCCTCTGCTGTCTTTTGCGGATCGTAGCCGTCGGGAATGGGATTGCGCGGCCCGTGGTATAAAAGATCCCCCAACAGCAAAAGCATGTCCCCCTTGTCCGCTTCAAAGCGCTCCAGCCCCTGGCACAGGCAGCGGTAGGATCCGTGGATATCCGATAGAATAATATATTTCATGTGCATATTCCTTTCTGTCATTGCTCTTCTTTAGCATTCTACCACACTTTTGGCTCCCTGGCTACATATTTTTGCCGGCCAGCCTCTCACCGCGGCGATTTTTGTTCAACCGGCAGCGTCACGCGAAAACAACTGCCGACTCCCTCCTCGCTCTCCACCTGGACGTCGCCGTTGTGGGATAGGGCAAACTGCTTGACCAGATACAGGCCGATGCCGGTTCCCTTTGCCTGGCCAATGGCATTGGCCGCCCGCTCAAACGGCTCAAAAATACTCTCCCTGTCTTCCTCCCGAATTCCGATCCCATTGTCGTGGACCTCGAGGATGAAGTTCTCGTCCCGCAGCAATGCTTTCACGAGGATAACCCCGTCGGCGTCCGTATACTTAATAGCGTTGCCGATGAGATTGGAAATCATTCGCTCTATCTTTTCCGGATCGAAGGTTATCTCGGCGTCTTCTATTTTCGGATCGTACTCCAGCCTGACCGTCTTATTCCCTGCTTCAAATGCCGCCTCTGCGACCAAGTCCTTGACAATGGGTAGGATCGGTCTCGTCTCCATGTGCATATCCAGAAAATCCAATTTTGATTTCGCAACGTCCAAAATATTATCGATTAAATGCTTGAGCTTTTGGCAGCTATTTTTTATGTGATGGATATAGTCCTCGCCCACCTTCTGCTTGATCTCGCCATTTTTGGTCATCTGTAGCCGCAAAAGGTCAGCCGCGCCTTGAATAATATTGAGAGGACCTCGCATCTCATGGACAAGCTGTGCGCAAAAATCATCCTGTTTATTTCCATCATGTACAATCAACAAATAGCCCGACTCATATTTCATAACGGAAATATCCGACAAAGTATATCGATTCTGATTAACAGATTGTTTAAACTGAATAATTTTTTTGTTCCCTGCCATTTCCTCCTGTTGACAGCGCTCAATCCATTCCAACAGCAGGCTCTTAAAGCTTTCCTCCCGGAGGGTGTCTCCATACTGCTTTGCCGCTTTGGGATTGTGATACACGACTTCGCCGTCCTGACACAGGAAAATACTTTCCTCCAGCACATCAAATAGTTCTAACACTTTCATTGTCTTCCCCCTTAAGGCAAGGGCGGAACGAATCCTTCCACAGCGCTCGCCGCATTCGTCCCGCCTATCGTTGCCTCTTCTTCACTGTAGATGGTTTCTCTCTATATTCTATAAAACTTTACATCATTTTACAACCCTTTTTCCATATATTTTTGGGATTCCCTTAAATGCCAAAGTAAATTCCAGTTCACATATCCCTACTGGATTTAAGTCTGT
>CAUFVC010000051.1:0-10307 GCA_959029275.1 uncultured Eubacteriales bacterium
ATAGGGGATGGAGTGCTGCTATCGCTGAAACAGAAGAGGGAGAGCTGGGAATGATGGGAGGACAACCGGAGCTGCTGTCGCCTGCCGGCAGCTTAGAAGCGCTGAAAACAGCGGTTCTGTATGGTGCAAACGCCGTATACATTGGCGGGATGGAGTATGGTCTTCGAGCGAAAGCCAAGAATTTTACCGAGGACCAGATGCGGGAGGGCATCGCCTTTGCCCACGCCCGAGGGGCAAGGGTTCACGTTGCAGTCAACATCATCGCGCACAATCGCCATTTTGAAGGGTTGGCTGAGCACCTTCAGGGATTGGAGGCGCTGGGGGCAGACGCTATAATCGTAGCGGATGCGGGTATATTTGAGGTGGCCCGGGAGGCGGTTCCCAACATGGAGATCCATCTCAGCACTCAGGCTAGCGCCACGAATCTACACACATTTCAGTTCTGGCACAGGCAGGGGGCAAGGCGGATTGTGGCGGCCCGGGAATTGACCCTGGCGGAGATCCGGCAGATCCGGGAACAGACGCCGGACGAGCTGGTGATCGAGGCTTTTGTCCACGGGGCTATGTGTGTGTCCATCTCTGGCCGGTGCCTTCTCAGCAATTATTTGACCCACCAGGATGCCAATCTCGGAGCCTGCGTTCACCCATGCCGCTGGAAATATGCCGTCGTGGAGGAAAGCCGGCCTGGCGAGTATTTTCCAGTTCAGGAGGAAGAGGATGGGACGTATTTTTTTAACTCCAAGGATCTGTGCATGATCGAGCATATTCCGGAGATGGTGGAGGCTGGCATCGGGAGCTTTAAGATCGAGGGACGGATGAAAACCCCTCTCTACGTCGCCATGGTGACAAAGGTATACCGGGAAGCCATTGACGCATATATGGCGGACCCAGCCCATTACCGGCGACAGGTCCCTTATTTTAAAGGCTTGCTGTCGCAGGTAAGCCACCGGGGATACAGCACGGGCTTCTACCTTGGCGCTCCGGGGGCGGAGGAACAGGTGTACCATGAGAGCGCATACACAAAAAGCAGAAGTTTCGCCGCCAAGGTGCTGCAATATGATCCCCTATCCAAGCGGGCTCTTGTGGAGCAGCGGGGAAAGTTCAGCGAGGGGGAGCCTTTGGAGATCCTGCTCCCCAAGGGAGAGCCGGTTTTGTTCAACGTGGAAGACTTGCGGGATCAGGAGGGGGAACCGATTGCAAGTGCGCCGCACGCACAGCAGCTGGTTTCGCTGAGGGTTCCGGTGGAGGTTCCGGAGGGGGCGATTCTGATGAGAGAGGTGAGAGCCCCCCGCTGATTCGCAAAGAAAGGACACAGGGAAAGGCACTATTTCTGCCGGCGCGACATATAGTATAGCAAAGTCGGCAGAAGAGGTGCTTTTTTTATGTGGATTTTTCTTTTTTTTCAGGTGACTTTCCTCGCATGCTATCTGGCGGGTACGTCAACATTTCAAAAACCATTGTCGCCGGAGGAGGAAGAGTATTATCTTGCGCGATATAGAGAAGGGGACAAAAAGGCAAGGGCCATCTTGATCGAACGAAATATGCGACTTGTTGCGCATATAGTAAGAAAATATTCGGCATCGGCGGGGCGCTGGGAGACGGACGATCTGATATCCGTTGGCGCTATCGGTCTGATCAAAGGAATCGAAACCTTTGATCCGGATAAAAAGGCGAAATTAAGCACATATCTGGCTAAGTGTGTGGAAAATGAATTGCTGATGCTGCTCCGCTCTGACAAAAAGACGAAGCAGGAGGTATCGCTGCAAGACCCGATTGGACAGGATAAGGAGGGCAATACGATCACGCTCATCGACGTGTTGGAGGACAGCGACGATGCGATCATGGAGCGAGTGGACTATAAAATGAGCCAGGGAAAGCTATATCAGGCGGTGAATAAGGTCTTGACGGGGAGAGAGCGGGAGGTCATCGTCATGCGGTATGGACTTGCGGGGAAGACCCCTTTGACCCAGCGCGAGGTTGCAAAGGTGCTGGACATCTCCCGATCCTATGTCAGCCGGATTGAGAAGAAAGCCATCCAGAAGCTGAGCCGGGAGATGACAGGTCAGGCTGTGGAGTGGGGCGGTGAGGAAATGGAATAACATTTATTTCCAGGGAAATAATGGGAATTGGCGGAGCTTGATTTTCTGGATATGACGTGGTAAGATTTAGGAGGTTATTCAAATTACAGAGCGATAACGGAGGAGGCACTTATGATTCCAAGAAGCGAGTATCCACGTCCGCAGTTTCAGCGGGAAGAGTCCAGCTGGCAGTGTTTAAATGGGCCTTGGCAGTTTGCCTTTGATTTTGGGAACAGCGGTATTGACCGAAATATGTTTATGCCAGAGGCAGAATATGACCGGACGATCCTCGTTCCCTTTTGTCCTGAATCCAGGCTGTCCGGCATTGAGTACAGAGATTTTATGAACGCGGTCTGGTACCGAAGGAGCGTCATGATTGCCAAGGCGCAGATGGAGAATCGCGTGCTGCTTCATTTTGGGGCGGTAGACTATCACGCCATCGTCTATGTCAACGGAGAAAAGGCCGGTGAGCACAGAGGCGGCTATGCGTCGTTTTCTTTGGATATAACGGCGTTGCTCAGGGAAGGGGATAACCTTCTTGTAGTCTACGCTGAGGACGATAACCGCCATGGATTGCAGCCTAAGGGAAAGCAGAGCTCTCTTTTCCATTCCCACGGATGCGACTATACTCGGACTACGGGAATATGGCAGACGGTCTGGCTTGAATTTGTGCCGAAGACATATCTGAAATCTGTGAAAACCCAGAGCGACTACCGCAACCGGTCTGTAACCTTTACGGCGGCTTTAGCTGGTCAGGAGGCGGACGCAACGCTGCGGGCGTGCATCTCCTTCGGGGGATGCGTGCAGAGAGAGGTGGAGGTGGCGCTGAATGCGGATAAGACCACGTTTTCCATAGAGCTTGACGCGGTGAAGCTGTGGGATGTAGGGCAGCCCAATTTATACGACGTAACGTACACGCTGTGCGTAGAAGGAACCGCCGTTGACACGGTGGCGAGCTATTTTGGAGTGCGCACGGTGGAACTCAGAGACCACGCCATCTATCTAAATGGACGCCCCGTGTACCAGCGCCTGATCCTGGATCAAGGGTTTTATCCGGAGGGAATCTATACGGCGCCTGACGATGAGGCTTTGCGCAGGGACATTGAGTTGTCCATGGAACTGGGCTTCAATGGCGCGCGCCTTCACCAAAAGGTGTTTGAGGAGCGATTCCTGTACTGGGCCGATCGGATGGGATACCTCGTCTGGGGCGAACATGGCAGCTGGGGGCTGGATCTCCACGACATGGAGAATCTGGCGAATTTCGGGGCGGAATGGATGGAGGTTGTGGAGCGGGATTACAATCACCCGGCGATTGTGGGATGGTGTCCTTTCAACGAGACGTGGGGCGGTCAGGATCCGAGACTTCTTGCGATGGTGTATGCCATCACAAAAGCTATGGACACGACCAGGCCAGTCATCGATACCAGCGGCAATTACCATGTAGTGACGGACATTTATGACATCCATGACTATGAGCAGGATGTGGAGCTATTTGCCAAGCGATACGGCGCCGTTACACGGGAAAAGGTCTATGACAACTTTGAAAAACAGCAACACTATGAAGGGCAGCCCTACTTTATCAGCGAGTATGGCGGCGCCTCCTGGAACGCGGCAAAAGGGTGGGGCTACGGAAACGCGCCGAAGACGGAAGAAGAATTTGCGCAGCGGTACGCAGGGCTGACGACGGCTCTCATGGCCAATGAAGCGATCTGTGCTTTCTGTTACACCCAGCTTACAGACGTAGAGCAGGAGCAGAATGGAGTATACCGGTACGACCGGTCGAAAAAATTCAGCGACGCGGTGTATGAGGCCATACGGAACACTAACCGGCAGACAGCGGCCATTGAGAAGGGCTGCGTGTGTCCATCCCGCGGCGGATATGATGGGTCAATCCATGACGGGCAGCAATAATTCAAAGCGATAGACTCCGTGGAGTGTCGTGCTGGTACAGCTGCCTTCGTGGCGTCTGGCGATAATCTCACAGGTTTTCACGCCGATGCCGGAGCTGTCCCGGACAATGGCGTTTTTGCGGATGGCATTGCTCTGTATAATGTGCAGCGTCTGATCCCGCAGGTAGATCTGAAGGCAAATCGGCGTTTCGACAGCCGCGTATTTCACCGCATTGGAGCAGAGATTGTCAAAGACGCGGCGCAGTTGATGAATGTCGGCTTTGAGTTGAAATGCGGTTTCAATGGAATCCCGATAATCCACCGCAAAATGTTGGTCCTCCAGCAGATAGATGTACTCGGAGACTAGCTGTCCCACCAGCTCATTTCCATCCACGTTTTCATACTGAAATGGAATCGTTTCATTGGACGCCAGCGTATGTTCGAAGAGATTGTCCGCCATCTCTTTCATTTGATAGGCCTTGTCCCGGGCCTTATGGAGATAGTTCTCCATTTTTTCAGGGCTGTCATAGCGCTTATCGCTGACCAGATCCAGGTAACAGATGACCGAGGTGAGCGGCGTGCGGATATCGTGGGAGAGGGATGTGACGATCTGATTTTTTTCTTTCTTTAGGGATTCTTCCGCCTCCAACCGATCGTGCAACGCCTGGCTCATGTTGTTGATGCTGACGGCGAGAGAGGCGAGTTCATCCTTTCCACGAATGGGGATCCGATATTCGAGGCTTCCCGACTCGATGATCTTCAGACCTTTTTCAATGGTTTTGATATAGCGTATCTTGTGGTGCAGAAGCAACATAAACACAAGAATAAAAATAAAAAATCCAAGAGTCAGGATGCCCATTTTCAGAGCTGTTTTGAAGAGAAGAGAATAGTACACCGTGATATTCGCCTGAATGGTCTTGTCCTTGAAGATAAGGGGGTATCCGCCGTTTTTGGTGTACGACAGAAAGGGGCGCGTCTGCGCATTTTGGCCGGAGGCGCTGCGCATTTCCGTGTCATAGAATACACGTCCTTCCACATACAGCTTTAAATAGACATAGGGGTGTTCGTTATTCCATGTGCGTATGCTGTCGCTGTCTCCAGTGGTGAGCCCGTTCTCATTGATGTAGCTCTGTAGGCGCTTTAGAACCTGTAAGTCGCGCTTTTGGGGGTGGATGGGCATGTCGATTGTAACGGTAATGACCGTCTTGACGATGGCGCCGCCTAAGACGGCGATCCCGAGGGAAAGAAACAGGTAGAAGATGATGAGCAGAGAGAAACGGGAAAAGATAAAGGAGGGGCTGTGATGCTTGAGCCTAGTCAATGCAATACCCCTTTCCCCAGATGGTTTTGATGTACTGTGGATTTTTCGGATCCTGCTCTAACTTTTTCCGGAGATTCCGAATGTGAACCATAATTGTGTTGTTGGCAGAATAGAAGTAAGGTTCTTCCCATATGCTTTCATACAGGTTTTCGGCTGAAAAGACTTTGTGGCGGTGTTGCAGCATAAGAATGAGAAGCCGGTACTCAATGTCCGTCAATGAGATGGGATTGCCGCGGAGAAGGACTTCCTGAGAATCCAGGTTGACGGATAGCTCTTTGTAGGTCAGCAAGGTTTCCACCTCAGGGGAGTTGGCCGCCTTTCCCTGATAGACGTAGTAGCGTCTCAGGAGGGATTTCACCCGGAAGACAAGCTCCGCATAGGAGAAAGGCTTGGTCAGATAGTCATCCGCGCCGGCGGAGAAGCCCACCGTCTTATCGGAATCCTGCGTTTTGGCCGTTAGAAATAAAATTGGAGCCATGGTTCGCTCCCGAATCTGTGTACAAGCGTGAAAGCCGGATTTGACCGGCATAACCACATCGAGAATATAGAGGTCGATGGAGTCGTCCGCCAACTCTACCGCCTCCTGCCCGTTCGACGCCTTTACAACCTCGTATCCCTCCCCGGTCAAGAGAATGTCCACAATGTCGACAATCTCTTGATTGTCGTCCGCCACCAAGATCCGTTTTTTCCCTTCGTCTCTCATAAAGCCCTCCATATAGGAAAGTCCGCCGTGAGGCGGACCTAATACATCTTGCGTTTTATTGATCTTGCTCTTTGGATTCAGACTCCCCCGCAGCAGGGCTGTCAGCTTGAACAGGATTCGCGGTTTTGCCCAGAAAGTCAGGCAGTTCCATGCCCGCCATATTCAGCAGATCCTGGATGGGCGGCAGGCTCTTCATGAGGCCGGACACAAAATTCGCAGTGCTGGTGGTTCCGTCTTTGCCGTTGCCCGAGTCCCAGACTGTGATCTTATCGATCTTCAGGTTCTGGATCGCCTCGACTTGTAGTTTAACAAGGGTTTCCAGCTTGTCGCTGATCAACAGGCGAATGGCGTCGTTGGCCTCACCGCCGGCGGCGGATACAACCTGCCCGAAGCCCTGGGCCTGCTTGCTAAGGATTTCCTGGATACCGCGAGCCTCCGCCTCCATTTTCATAAAGATCGCGTCCGCATCACCTTTGGCGCGGCGGCGAGTTTGCTCAGCCTCGGCCTCAGCTGCGATTTCGAGGCGTTTTTTCTCGATCTCCGCCTTGACGAGCACATCGGCTTCCAGCGTCGCCTGCTCTCGGGCGGCGCGGGCGGATTCCGCTTCCTGCTCAGCAGAATAGGCTTCCTGTAGCGCTTTCGCTGATTGAATCTTCTCGGCGGCCGTGGCGCGGCGCAGCGCCTCCGCTTCTTTCTCGCGGCGGGTTGCCTCCGACTGGGAGATGGCGATCTTGGCCTCATTTTCTCCCTCGATGGCGATAGAGTTTGCGTTGGCTACGCGGATACGCTGATCCCGGTTGGCCTCCGCTTCCCCGATGGCGCCGTCCCGATTGCGCTCTGACACCTGGATCTTCGCATCGTTGATCGCCTTGGCGGCGGCTTCCTTGCCGAGAGCGTCAATATAGCCGGACTCATCGTTGATGTCGGTGACGTTGACGTTGATGAGGCGAAGGCCGATCTTTTTCAGTTCCGTTTCCACATTGTTGGAGACCGCGGCCAGGAATTTGTCACGGTCCGTATTGATTTCCTCGATGTCCATGGTGGCGACCACAAGGCGCAGCTGACCGAAGATGATATCCTTGGCAAGCTCCTGCACCTCCGCCATTTTCAAGCCCAACAGGCGTTCCGCCGCATTCTGCATGATTCCGGGCTCAGTGGAGACGCCCACGGTAAACCGGGAGGGCACATCGATGCGGATGTTCTGCCGGCTTAGGGCGTTGGTCAGATCGACGCTGATGGAGATGGGCGTCAGGTCCAAGTACTCATAGGACTGGACGACAGGCCAGATGAAGGCGGCGCCCCCGTGAATACATTTGGAGGACCGGGAGGTTCCGTCGCTTCCGTTTCCAATCCGGCCATAGATGACCATGACTTTGTCGGAAGGACATTTGCGGTAGCGGGAGAGAATGACAAGCAGCGTGCTGAGGACGAGTATGACGATGACGGCGATCAAAATAAACGGTTCCATAGAATACACCCCTTCATAAATTGATTTTATACACTGTGATTCACACAGGCTCCACAATTAGTGTCTCCTGATCCACATCGACGACGCGGACGCTGGCCCCCACAGGGATCTCCTGATCCGCGGAGGTGACAGCGTCCAATTCCCGCTGCTGATCCTGGATCAGAATGGTGATCTTTCCGCTCCCTTGGCGGTTTGCGGGGATCCGGAGGTAGACGCGCCCAGTCCGCCCGATGGCGTTGGACATCTGCAATGTTCCGTTATCTTGCAGTCGAAGCGCCTTTTTAAAAGCCCACGCCACAAAGATCATGGCGGCGAAACCGCCGGCTATGGCGAGAAGGATGGCGACATAGTAGGGGACGGATGTGCTCAACAGGAAGACGCCAAGCCATCCACTGATGCTGAAAAAGGCTACGAAACCGCGGACGGTAAAGAGCCGCAGTCCGTCGAGACCGCTTCCGCCCGCAGCGGCATCCACATCGCCATCGCCGTCCAAATCGGCGTCGATATCCGCATCCGCGTCTGAGTCCATGCCGTCGTGCCCCAGGCCAAACAGGAGCAAGACAGTCTGAAGAATCAGGATTGCTGTCCCCACGATGCCGAATACGGCAAAAACCTGTTGTGTCAACGTTAAATGATTCCACCAATCTACCATTTGAATCTCCTCCTCGCATAGAGAATTTGTGCCGGCAGGCGCGCTCAGGGGTTCGCTTTCGGTGAACTTTTTTCCACGAATTGCCCATTGACCTTTAAGATTGTCCGGGGCAGGGCATCCCGGCTATTTTTCCAGGGCTGATCCTGATATCGATAGTCGAATTTTAGCGTAAACCATTCTAGATCGTCCTCCACCCGCTTCAAGTTTTCTCTCTCCTTGTCCATGAGAAACTTTCGAAATTCATCGCAGTCTTTAGGCTTTAGATGGCTGGCGGCCCGCTCATACAGCATGAGAAAATGGTTGATGCAAAACCCTTTGCAGTCCTCCACCGTCCTGTGAAATTCGCCATTTTTATTCCATAGCATGAAAAATGCCGTCAACATCCGCTCGAACACTTCGTCAATCCGCTTGCAGATATAACAGGATCCGATGAAATTCTGACGGTATGCTTCGATGGGATCGGACGAGGGACCGGCATCCTTCTTGGCAAAGATTTTCTTAGCCGGTTTTGAAGAGCCCTGTTTTTCCAAGAGGGCAAAGAGATCTTCCTCCTGTTTTTTCAGATGAGAGTGGAGCATCAGCGCCAGACCCAGAGCGTTGGCCTGTGAATATAGCTGGTCCATATGGCGGTGGCAGAAGCCCAGGGCATTGGTCT
This sequence comes from uncultured Eubacteriales bacterium, assembly GCA_959029275.1. Taxonomy (GTDB): domain Bacteria; phylum Bacillota; class Clostridia; order Lachnospirales; family Bianqueaceae; genus Bianquea. The sequence goes on from CAUFVC010000051.1 coordinate 8,767, forward strand.
CGCCGCGGACATCCACTTCCATGTAGGAGGGACTCAACACGAAAGATATCGTATCGGTCTCCAGCTTGCGGCGCATGGCGCAGAAGGGACATTCGCAGTCCTCGTGAAAACCATCCATCACCGGTATGGTGTAAATCTCTTCTTTTATATCGACCCCATCCTCTCTAGCGAAACTTTCTTCTATTATACTACATTTTTTCGCATTTGCCTAGACCTTATTGCAGAATTTGGGGTGGGTGAGATGATATTTTCGTGAAAAAAATAACGTAAAATTTTTCCGGGAAAGTCTTGTATACAATAAACATTTCGATTATAATAAAGAATTGAAGATGGTACGTCAGATCAATCCACACAATAGGAAAGGGGACATCGTCCGTGAGTAATTTTTTAGAAACGATTAAGATGAGAGCCAAGGCGCAGAAGAAAACCATTGTTCTTCCTGAGACCTGGGATAGAAGAACATTAGACGCCGCCGCCGCGGTTTTGGCGGAGGGCATTGCGGATATCATTCTCGTCGGCAGCAGGGAGGCGATCTGTCAGTCAGCGCCGGAGCTTGACCTCTCGAAAGCCACATTTGCCGATCCGGAGAACTATGAGGGGATGGATGAGTTTATCGCAGCGCTGGTAGAACTGCGCAAGAATAAGGGCGTCGATGAAGCGAAGGCGGCAAAGCTGTTGAAGAACCCGCTGTACTTTGGCGTCATGATGGTCAAGAAGGGGCAAGCGGACGGCATGGTAGCCGGAGCTGTAACGGCGACGCCGGATGTGCTGCGGCCCGCCCTACAGATTTTGAAGACTCGTCCTGGCACAAAGCTTGTCTCCGCATTTTTTGTCATGGTTGTTCCCAACTGTGAGTATGGAGCCAATGGCACTTTCATCTATGCGGATTCAGGTTTGAATCCCAACCCGACGGCGGAAGAGCTGGCGCATATCGCGGTGAATTCCGCGGAGACTTTTGAGACGCTGGTTCAGGAGGAGCCGGTCGTTGGGATGCTGTCCTTCTCCACGAAGGGAAGCGCATCCCACTCGGATGTGGATAAGGTTGTGGAAGCCACGAGGCTTGCAAAGGAGCTGGCTCCCAGTGTGAAGCTGGACGGCGAGCTACAGTTGGACGCCGCTATCGTTCCCTCCGTGGGCCAGTCCAAGGCGCCGGGCAGCGAGGTAGCGGGTCACTGCAATGTTCTCGTATTTCCGGATTTGGACGCGGGCAATATCGGGTACAAATTGACGCAGCGTCTGGCGAAGGCTGAGGCGTACGGCCCGATTACGCAGGGTATCGCCGCTCCCGTCAACGATTTGTCCAGGGGGTGTGTTGCAGAGGATATCGTCGGTGTCATTGCAATCACAGCGGTACAGGCGCAACAGCAGAAGAAATAGATTGAAACCTTAGATGAATAGGAGATGGAGCGAGATGATGAAAGTATTGGTCATCAACTGTGGAAGTTCATCCCTGAAATATCAGCTGATTGATATGGAGACGGAGAGCGTTTTGGCGAAGGGACTGTGCGAGCGTATCGGGATCGACGGATCGAGGCGCAAGC
>CAUFVC010000052.1:0-10274 GCA_959029275.1 uncultured Eubacteriales bacterium
CCAAAGGGAGTCCTTCTCGTGGGCCCTCCCGGAACCGGTAAGACGTATCTGGCCAAAGCCGTGGCAGGGGAAGCGGGCGTTCCATTTTTCAGCATTTCGGGCTCTGATTTTGTGGAAATGTTTGTTGGCGTCGGCGCTTCGCGGGTTCGGGATCTGTTTGAGCAGGCGAAGAAGAACGCGCCCTGCATCGTTTTTATCGATGAGATTGACGCTGTAGGACGGCGCAGAGGGGCCGGCCTGGGAGGCGGCCATGATGAGCGGGAACAGACGTTGAATCAGCTGTTGGTTGAAATGGATGGCTTTGGCGTAAACGAGGGAGTCATTGTGATCGCCGCCACAAACCGGGTGGATATCTTGGATCCGGCGCTGCTGCGCCCAGGCCGGTTTGACAGGCGGATCGTGGTCAACAGGCCAGATGTCAAAGGCCGGGAAGAAGTTCTGACGGTTCACTCTAAGGGAAAACCGCTGGGTGAAGATGTGGATCTCCGGGTTGTGGCGAAGACGACGGCGGGCTTTACCCCCGCGGACCTGGAGAATCTGCTGAACGAGGCTGCGATCTACGCGGCCAGGGAGAATCGAAAGTATATCACCATGCAGGATATACAGAACGCTTTCATTAAGATCGGAGTTGGCACGGAGAAAAAGAGCCGCATTATCTCTGACAAGGAGAAGCGGATCACGGCCTTCCATGAGGCGGGGCACGCCATTATCCACCATGTGATCTCGGAGCTCGATCCGGTTCACAGCATATCCATCATTCCCACGGGGATGGCGGGAGGATATACCATGCCGCTCCCGGAGGAAGACACCATGTACATGTCCAAGACCCAGATGGAGTCGGAGATAGTGGCGCTGCTTGGCGGCCGGGTGGCGGAGGAATTGGTGCTGCACGACGTAACAACAGGGGCGTCCAATGATATTGAGCGAGCGACGGGCCTGGCGAGAGGCATGGTGACGAAGTATGGAATGAGCGAGGTGTTGGGTCCAATTCAGTTTGGCGACGACAATGAGGAAGTCTTCCTTGGCCGGGATATTGGACACACGCGCAATTACGGCGAGGAGGTCGCCGGCACCATCGACCGGGAGATCCGCAGGATCGTCGATGACGCATATAGCAAGGCGAAGAGCATTCTCACAGAGCATATGCAGGTGCTTCACAGGACGGCGGAGCTGCTTTTGAAAAAAGAGAAGATAACAGGAGAGGAATTTGCGAAGCTATTCCGGAGCCAGGAGATACCGGATCCAGCGACCTTTTAATCAAAATTGAAGCAGGTCTAATCAGGACAACGCTGCGGCTCAGAGAGTCTTGCAGCGTTGTCCTATATTTTGGACACAGACCAAAGCGGAGTGGCGCGCGTGCGCCTGATTGGAGGACTGTATGAAATCAAAAATACTTCGAATGCTAAAAGAGAGCCCGGCGTATGTCTCTGGCGAAGAGCTCAGCGCGCAGCTTGGCGTGACAAGAGCGGCTGTGTGGAAGGCCATCGGCAAGCTTCGGGAGGAAGGCTATGTAATTGATTCCGCCACAAACCGCGGATACCGGCTGGTTTCCTGTCCGCGGGACCGGATGACGAGGGAAACGCTGCTCGACGCGGCAGCGTATGACGGTTCCATGTGGAAAGAGATTTACTACGCCAAGCAGCTGGATTCCACGAATCTTGAGGCCAAGCGGGTTCTTCTGGATGGCCGGGGGACGGAGCCCGGCGCGGTGGTCTGCGAACAGCAGTTCAGCGGCAGGGGCAGACGCGGAAGAGGATGGGTATCGCCGCCCGGAGCTGGTTTGTGGATGACCCTCATCCTGCGGCCCAACCTGGAACCCATGAAGGCATCCATGCTGACCCTTGTGGCAGGGCTGGCGGTGAGCCGCGCCATCGAGGAGCTGTACGAGATCCCGGCGAACATCAAATGGCCCAACGATATTGTCGTTCACGGGAAAAAATTGTGCGGCATCTTGACGGAGATGACCACAGAGGAGATGCGGATGACGGGGATCGTTGTCGGCATCGGCATCAACACAGGGATCACAGATTTCGATGAAGAACTTAAGGACAAGGCCACGTCCCTTGCGCTGGAGGTGGCAAAGCCGGACGAGGTGGACAGGCTTACGGTATTTGGCGCCGTTCTGAGGCAATTTCAGCCCTGCTATGAGCGGTTTATGCAGACGAGAGATCTCTCCCTGCTGATTGACGACTACAATGCCCGGTGTATCACCGTCGGCCACAGGGTTCGCGTTGAGGAGGGAGCTTCTGCGTTTGAGGCATGGGCTCAGGCTGTGGATGCCCATGGGGAGCTCGTCGTTCGGATGGAGGATGGGACGAGCCGAACCGTCTGTGCAGGGGAAGTTTCTGTGAGAGGAGTTATGGGGTATGTGTGAGAATACAGTTGTATTGGCCTACGCAAGCCAATACAAAGAAAAGTACTATTTTAATGAAGATCTGGGAAAGATACCGGAGGAAATCAAAAAAGAAGTTCTGGTTTTGCTGATCTCACTGGTGGAGGAAGCCGGCGGGGTGGCGGAGATGGGGTTCGACCTAGATGGCCAGGTGTACGTGGATAGCTGGTGCGAGGAAGGGGATCTGGGATATGATGCGATCAGCGCGGGGCTTCTGGTGCGGGAGATTGAGCGGGAGCAGCGGACGCTTTTAGACAACCTTGCGCTCTGGTATCGCGCCATAGTGGAGGCGAAGGGGAACCGATTAGATTCTGGAAAAAACAGTTGAAATGCACAGGGAAATCAGGTATAATAATGGTCATGTAGGCGGCATGTAGTCCATGCCTGCAAATCTATTATGTCTTGTATCCTGCGTGCAGGAACGAGAACAGGAGGATTTAAAATGAATACTGAAAAACGTGTAACAACCAGAACCGTAGCTGTGACAGGGATGATGCTGGCCGTCACCTTGATCCTGATGTTTACGCCTCTGGGACTTATTCCACTGCCGGTGGTCAGCCTGACAACCATGCAGATTCCCGTCGTGATTACGGCGCTGGCTGTGGGACCGGTGGAGGGGCTCATCGTGGGCGCTGGATTTGGAATCGCCACTTTGATTCGGGCTTACACCGCGCCATCCGGGGTACTGGATCCCTATTTTATGAACCCGCTGGTATCGGTTCTTCCGCGGGCGCTGATCGGTTTAGTCGCCTATGGCCTGTACCGCCTCATCGCCGGAAAGTCGCCGTCGAGAGGCCGCAGGATTGTGGCGGAGGGAGTCGGTGCGGCGGCGGGAAGCCTTACCAATACACTGGGCGTGCTGGCCATGCTTGTACTGCTCAACGGGTCTGACATGAACGCCATGGCGGCGGATGCAGGGCAGGCGCTGTTAGCCTTCGTCAGCATCCCCTTTGGCCTGGGCGGACTTGGGGAAGCGGCGGTATCCGTATTGATCTCCATCCCGGTTGTGGAAGGGCTGCGCAAAGTCTTTGGATGGAAGGCATGATGCAGCGAGAGAACGGAATAAGGAAGGAAGCGGATGAGATGCTGTTGGTTTTCGACATTGGCAATACCGAGATCAAGATGGGAGTCTTTCGGGATGATGATTTAGTCGCATATTGGCGGATGGTCACTGGCAGCCGCAAGACTTCAGACGAATATGGGATCACAATGTTGACAATGCTCCAACAAAAGAATATAACACCCGGCGATATCGACAGCGTCGTTGTCTCATCTGTGGTGCCGCACATTATGCATTCGTTTCTAAACGCAATCCGGCGGTATATTGGGAAAGAGCCGTTTCAGGTGGCGCCTGGCATCAAGACAGGCATCTGCATCCGCTGTGACAATCCCAAGGAGGTCGGCGCAGATCTCATTGCGGATGTGTCGGCCGCCTACACCCTATATGGCGGTCCCTGTCTGGTGGTGGATTTTGGAACCGCCACCAAATACGAGGTTATCACCGAGGACGGAGCTTTCGTGGCGGCGGTGATCTCGCCGGGGTTGGGGATCAGCGCGGAGGCCATGTGCAAATCGGCGGCCCAGCTGCCGGCGATTGAGATTAAAAAGCCCAAGAAGATACTGACGGCCAACACCATTGAGTGTATGCAGGCGGGATTGGTTTACGGCTATATCGGGTCAGTCGAGTACATCATCGCAAAGATCAAGGAAGAGATGCTTCAGGAGATGAAGGTTGTGGCCACTGGCGGATTGGGGCGTGTCATCGTCGAGGAGACGGACGTCATCGACGTATACGATCCTATGCTGACGCTCAAGGGGCTGAGGGTCATCGCAGATAAAAATAAATTGAAAAGGCAGTAAGCTGCGTATGCGTATCGGCAATCAGAGTATATCCAATCCTTTATTTTTGGCTCCCATGGCGGGTGTGACAGATTCCAGCTTTCGCCGGCTCTGTCGCCGCCATGGGGCCGAAGTTGTTTATACGGAGATGGTCAGCGCCAAGGCGTTGTCCTACCACAATGAGAACACGGGGGAACTGCTGCGCAAGCATCCGGAGGAGGACCCTGTCATTCTACAGCTGTTCGGCTCGGAGCCGGATATTTTAGCGGAGGAAGCGCATAAGCTGGAATCCCAGTTCTTTGCCGTGGACCTGAATTTCGGATGCCCGGCGCCCAAAATTGTGCGAAACCACGAGGGCTCGTATCTGCTCAAGGAGCCGGACCGGCTGTATGCCATCGTGAAGGCGGTTTCGTCCGCTGTGTCGATCCCGGTTACAGTGAAGATCCGAAAGGGATTCGAGGACGGCGAAAATGTAGCGCCGGACATTGCGAGAGCAGCCGAGGAGGCGGGGGCGAGCATGATTGCGGTCCATGGAAGAACGACTTCCCAAATGTACAGAGGACATGCGGATTGGGATGCGATTCGGCAGGTAAAGGAGGCCGTCTCGATCCCGGTGATCGGAAACGGGGATGTCACCACACCCCAGGAGGCCGCGGCTATGCTGCGGCAGACCGGCTGTGATGGCATCATGATCGGGCGGGCGGCGAGAGGCAATCCATGGCTATTTCAGGAGATCAAAACTTTTCTCTCCAGCGGAACAGTCCCGAGGAGGCCGGATATATCCGAGATATTGGATACGGCCATGCTTCACGCCCGGATGATCGCAGAGGAAAAGGGAGAGAGCCTGGGGATGCATCAGATGCGGTCCCATATCCTGTGGTATGTGAGGGGGATGCGGGGGAGCGCTTCCCTGCGCCGCGCGCTGCAACAGATTTCCTCCCTGGACGAGCTTTCCAATATCCTGCAGATTTGTAAGCAAGTCTGTGGAGAATCGCAAGTAGAGGTTGACAATTGACACAACCTACGGTATACTCTATAAAATAGAAAGATGCCCGGATCTCCCCGCTTGGGAAGGTCCGGTTTCATAAAGCCGAAATGACTCGATACGATATAGAAAGGACGATGGCGATGGAAAAGAAGATTGTTCTCACCTATGAGGGGATGCGGAAGATGGAGGAGGAACTCATCGAATTAAAGACGGTGAAGCGAAAAGTCGTGGCGCAAAAGATCAAAGAAGCGCGAGCGCAAGGGGATCTCTCTGAGAATGCGGAGTACGATGCGGCGAAAGAAGAGCAGGGCGAGATTGAGACGCGGATTGTGGAGCTGGAGAAGATGCTCCGCAACGCGGAGGTCATCGATGAGGATGAGATCAATATGGAGCATGTGGCCCTGGGAAATAAGGTGCGGCTGTACGACGAGGAATTTGAGGAGGAAGTGGAGTATTCCATCGTGGGCTCCACTGAGGCAAACCCTGTGGAGGGCAAGATCTCCAATGAATCGCCGGTGGGAAAGGCGCTCATCGGCCACAAGGTGGGCGATGTGGTGGAGGCCCAGACGCCGGGCGGGATCGGACGGTTTAAAGTCCTGGAAATATCAAGATAGAATCAGAGGAGGAGAAGCGTTGGACAATCCAAGAGAAGACCAGCAGCAGGACGTCCATGAGCTGGTGCGAATACGGCTTGATAAGATTAAGGAATTACAGCGGGATAAGCAAGACCCCTTTGCCATTACGAAGTTTGATGTGACCACCCACAGCCAAGATATTCACAGTCAATTTGAGGTGTTGGAGGGAACTGTAGTCAGCATCGCAGGCCGGATGTTGGCGAAGCGGGTTATGGGCAAGGCTTCCTTTTGCCATATCCAGGATGAAACTGGCCAGATCCAGTGTTATGTGCGGCGAGATGAGCTAGGGGAAGAGGCGTACACAAAATTCAAGAAGTTTGACGATATAGGGGATATCATTGGTGTCAGGGGGGAAGTTTTCCGGACACAGAAGGGTGAGATTTCTGTCAAGGCCCATGAGGTAACGCTCCTTTCCAAAAGTATGCAGATCCTTCCGGAGAAGTATCACGGACTTAAGGACACGGAGATTCGGTATAGGCAGCGGTATGTGGATTTGATCGTCAATCCGGAGGTCAAGGCTGTGTTTGTCAAGCGCAGCCAGATTGTCCGCGAGATTCGCAGGTACCTGGATGACCAAGGGTTTTTGGAGGTGGAGACGCCAGTGCTGCACGGCATAGCGGGCGGCGCCGCGGCTAGGCCGTTTATCACCCACCACAACGCGCTGGATATGGATATGTATCTTCGCATTGCGCTTGAACTGCACCTGAAGCGTCTGATCGTCGGGGGTTTTGAGCGGGTCTATGAGATCGGCCGCGTTTTCCGAAACGAGGGGATCTCCATCCGCCATAATCCAGAATTTACCCTGTTGGAGTTGTATCAGGCTTATACGGACTACAATGGGATGATGGATCTGACAGAGAATCTGATCCGCCATGTGGCCCACACTGTGTTGGGTACGGGACAGATCGAGTACCAGGGCGTGCCCATCGATTTGGACCAGCCCTTTGAGAGAATCAGCATGATGGAGGCAGTCAAAAAGTATGGCGGCGTGGATTTTGCGCAGGTGGCAACGCTGGACGAGGCGCGGGCTCTGGCCAAGGCTCACCACATCGACTTTGAAATGCGACACGGCAAGGGCGACATTCTGAATCTATTCTTTGAGACCTATGTGGAAGAGCACCTGATCCAGCCCACATTTGTCATGAACCACCCTGTCGATATCTCGCCTTTGGCGAAAAAGATGCCGGAGAATCCTGAGTACACAGAGCGCTTTGAACTGTTCATCATAGGCCGGGAGCACGCCAATGCCTTCTCCGAGCTCAACGACCCCATCGATCAGAGGGAGCGTTTTGAACACCAGGCCGCGCTTAAAGCTGCGGGGGACGATGAGGCGACGGATGTGGACGAGGACTTTTTGAATGCGCTGGAGTATGGAATGCCGCCTACAGGCGGGCTTGGGATCGGCATCGACCGGCTGGTTATGCTTTTGACCAACAGCGCGTCCATCCGCGATGTACTGTTGTTCCCCACGATGAAGAGTTTAGGCGGTGCCAAACCCGAAAGTGGTGTCAATTCCAAGCCTGATGAAACACCGAAAGCGGAGCCGGAAAAGATTGATTTCTCCAAGGTAGAAATTGAACCTCTGTTCAAGGATTTTGTTGATTTTGATACATTCAGCAAGTCTGATTTCAGAGCTGTGAAGGTTCTTGAGTGTGCTGCGGTACCGAAGTCAAAGAAACTCTTACAGTTCACATTGGATGACGGAACAGGCGAAAACAGAACGATTTTAAGCGGCATTCATGAATATTATGTGCCGGAAGAATTGGTTGGAAAGACTTGTATCGCCATTACAAATCTCCCGCCTAGAAAGATGATGGGGATTGATTCCTGCGGTATGTTAATCAGTGCGGTTCATACAGAGGAAGGAGAAGAAAAGCTCCATCTTTTGATGGTGGATGACCACATTCCGGCAGGTGCAAAACTGTACTAAAACGAGATGTACTTCATTGCCGGAAAAAGTTCTGAATTGACACATTGACACCAATCTGACACCAACCGGTGCAGAGAATTGTACAAGGAAAAGCAGAAGCGGTATAATAATCCAAATCAATCAAGAGTATCAGCAGGTTGAATTCAAAATCTGTTGGTACTCTTTTTTTTGTTTTGAATGGTGTCAAAACGCCTTCCAAATGGTGTTATAATTTATTTGCGCCAGAAGGGAGGAATGGCATGGATCAGGAAAGAAAACAGGTTTGTCCTGTGTGGTAAACCCATTGACAACGGGCAGTTTTTGAGTATAATATAAATCGAATGTTATGTAACAGATGAAACGTAACGAATGAAGTGCAACGTAAGGTGCAAAAAGAAAGGAAGGAAAGGATATGCCTCCCAAGCCAAAGTTTACGAGAGAAGAAATGATTGCTGCCGCGCTTGATTTAGTTGGAGAAAAAGGAATGGAAGCATTGACGGCCCGGAATCTGGGAGACAGGCTCGGTACTTCTTCCCGTCCGGTTTTTACAATGTTTAAGAATATGGAGGAAGTGCAGGAGGCGGTACGCGAGGCTGTCGTCCATCGCTACGATGCGTTTGCGAAGAAAGCAATGCAATATACACCTGCTTTCAAACAGTTTGGAATGCAGATGATCCTGTTTGCTCTGGAGGAACCAAACCTGTATAAGTTGATGTTCATGGATGGCGGCGGGAAGCAGAGGAATTTTGAGCAGGTATTTGCCGATCTTGGTGAAACAGCGGAGACGTGTCTTGAGGTCTTGCAGCGAGATTATGGCCTGACAGTAGAGGAAGCGAAACTGCTGTTTCGGCATGTGTGGATTCACACTTATGGTATTGCCACTCTATGCGCAACGGGAATGTGTTCGTTTTTCATGGATGAGATCAATGACCTGCTTGGGCAGGATTTTATGGCAATGCTGGCTCGGATCAAGTCGGGCGGGATATATCAGGAAACGCCGCAGCCGGCAGTGAAAAAGGAGCGCTGATTATATGGAGAAGCAAGGGAAATGGCTATTATGCCCTTCCTGCCATAGCAAGACGAGGGTATGGATGCGGAAAGATACGGTACTTACGAATTTTCTGCTTTTCATATAGAGATTATCAAAGAGCCAGACGCTAAAACGCAGAGCTGAACCTGTTTTACAGAGGAATGTTCTGTGTCTTTGCCTTCTACATTTTCATATTTATTAAGTAAGGATAGCGAAAATGATGCAGACGGAACGATTGATTTTAAGAAGATACAGCTCTTCTGATTTGGAGGATGTATTTATAATTCTTTCCAACCCGGAGGTCGTGAAATTTGAGCCATACAAGCCGATGACTATGGCGCCTCCGGATTACATGCGGACATAGACAGCAGGGATAAGCACCTGACGCTGGAGCTTCCCAAAGAAATTTTGGTCACGTTGGGAGTTACTTCTGCGGAGATTTCGGCAGAAACGCTGGAGCAGAAAGCGATTTCTATTTCTTCTCTGTCCGGTAACATGATATTGGGCAATATTTCTGTGGACAGAGTTATGTTGAGTTCTACATCTGGGGAACAGTGCGTGAACAGTTTAATTGCGGACTCTTTGGGGATGTCGTCAACCAGCGGAAAGTCTTGCGTAAAAAATGCGGTAATCAAGGATGGGATCATGGTTACATCTACATCCGGGAGTCAGAAATTGGGAGATATCTTTGCCAGCAAAGTGGTTTGCAGTACAACTTCCGGTGAAATTTCTTTTAGAACTTTAGAAGTGCAGGAAGCAGACATTGAGACAACCAGTGGAGAAATTGCGGTAGAAATTCTGCAATGTGCTGAAATATACCTAAGCACAGCCAGCGGTGCAATACGGATTGGACTGCCGGGAGGCAAAGGCGCCACGGTGGATTTCACCACCCAAAGCGACAGGCTGAAGGGAGGCTTTCCCTGGGAGTGCGTAGGCGACCTTTATGTATTCGGAGACAGAACCTGCTCTATTACCGCAGAGACGACAAGTGGAGATTTGGAGATCAATTAACTGATGATAAAGGAGAAGGTCGCCGCCTCTCTGAGCCTGATGGGGATCGTCTGTCTTGCGGCGGGCGCGGAAAAAGTCTTTAAGATCGGCGGCGTGACGATTCACAGCATCGTTGCCAACAAAGCCGGCATGGCCACCGATCAGATGATCTCCGCTATCTCCGTCTGGCTGATTGTAATCGTGGCCGAGGCGGCGCTGGTGTGCCGGTATGTAGCGGAACTGGAACAGGGCAAAGCGGTCGAGAGGGATACATATGAGAAGTAAAATGGAAATCATTCTGAATCTGACAATTTTTATTCTGGCCTTGATTACGGCAATTCTTCGCTTTTTGGAGGGTGAAGTGCTGTTTCCGATGATACTGTTTCTTCTTGCAGTCGCTAACGGAGCGGCCGTGATATTGCGCCTGAAACAGAAAAAGAAAAAGGAGAACGAACTATGAAGATACTTGTTTTTAAAGGAGATACGAAAAA